>MHBQ01000071.1:2217-38053 GCA_001803315.1 Lentisphaerae bacterium RIFOXYC12_FULL_60_16 | reverse complement strand
GTAACATCAATTATGGCGCAACCCCCCATTTACTCACCTCTCCTTCGGTAACATTTAATATGGCGCAATTCGCCAGACGTTTTTGCCGGCGCTGGAATATACGCGATCTACTACACTGGCGGGTTCCCCGCTTATCGGGACATTTCGGCACTTAACCAGAAAGGGACCCTGCGTTGCCCCATATATGTGGGCAAAGCAGTTCCAGAAGGTGCGCGAAAAGGTGGGCTTGGTTTAGATTTTCCGGCGGGGCGCGTTCTTTTCAAACGCCTGACCGAGCACGCCAAATCAATTGAACAGGCCACAAACCTAAACCTCACCGACTTTTCGTGCCGGCACCTGACAGTTGACGACATTTGGATTCCTCTCGGTGAGTCATTGTTGATCGAGATGTTTCGTCCACTGTGGAATTTGGCGGTTGATGGGTTTGGCAATCACGATCCCGGCGGCAGGCGTGCTGCCCAAAACATCTCCCCTTGGGACGTGTTGCATCCCGGCAGGCCATGGGCGGCGAAACTCAGTTCCGGCAAGACCGAAGCGGACGTTCTGGCCGGAATCAAAAAGCATCGGGAGCAACACAAATAGACGATGGACACCGTTAGCCCATCCGTTCGATCGGCCATCATGTCAAAGGTCAGATCGAAAGGAAACAGATCAACCGAGCGCAGACTAAGGGCGTTCCTGGCCGGAGCAGGTGTCAGTGGTTGGCGGGCAAACGCCAGAGACATCGTGGGAACGCCAGATGTCGCCTTCGAGAAGAAGCGTCTGGCGATTTTTGTTGATGGGTGTTTCTGGCACGGTTGCCCACAATGTTACCGACGGCCAAAGAGTAAACGAAAGTTTTGGGATGCTAAAGTGGCGGAGAATCGAGCCAGAGATCAGCGAGTTACTCTGAAATTAAAGAAAACCGGCTGGGCTGTGATCCGTCTTTTCGAGTGCGAACTCCGGGTCAATCGCGGCGACCTTCTGGACAGGATCACAAAGTGTCAATCGGGTCCCCGGAGACTAACCCCGTAGATTAGCCCCAGAACCCATAACGCCGCACAGGCCGCCGTGTGCCGCCGTAGTTTGATGTGGAGGCGCATCGGCATACAGCGGGGGGAAACAGAGATGAAAGTGTTTATCGTTGGGATCCACCACAAGCACCAGTTCGGCCCGTGTAAGACGTTCCCTCCTGCCGAACAAGCATGCGATGCCTTTGCAGCATACCTACGCGAGCAATGTCTTTCCCACGGTATTCGGACCTTGGCCGAAGAGATGTCTGCGGACGCTCGTCAGAAATCGGGCATCTTTCAGACGGTGCCCGACTGCGTTGCGATCAAACTCGGGATTGCACACGTGGACTGTGAGCCAGACATCGCAGAGCAGGCTTGTTTAGGAATCAAGAACGAAGGTGATGTGAAATTAGAAAGTTGGTTCAACGACCACCCTGAACATGTTGTTGCGGAGAATATTCGGCATATGCGTGATAAGAGGGAGTACGAATGGGTACGACGCCTCTCTCTCCTCAAAGATTTTCCCGTATTGTTGGTTTGCGGCTGTGCCCACTCAAAAAGCTTTGCCGACAAGATAGATGCACAGGGCATAAAAGCGCAAATTCTCGCTGAAGAGTGGGAGCCGAGCACGGTAAGGATTCGTGGTGAGAACCCCCGGGGACACATAATCTAACGCCCGCTTCCCCCGCACCCCCGGCCGCAATCCGCAGTCACCCGCCTTCACGCGGACGCTTCGGCGCGGTACGCGCCGGCGGCTACGGCAAGATGCTTCTCTCCTGTGGCTGGTCTTGTCACGTTCTACGTTCCACATTCAACACGCCCACTCCCTTCTGAACACTTCCCCGCCCCGCCCACTGTGTAAACGCTTGCAAACCGCGGCCATTCCATTACCGTTCCGACTTTGTATCACACCTAAACGGGAGCACGAACTATGGCCAAGATCACCTTCATGGGCGCCGGCAGCACGATTTTCGCAAAAAATGTCCTCGGGGATTCGATGCTGACCCCCTCCCTGCGGGATGCACAGATCGCGCTGTATGACGTCGACAGCAAACGCCTGCGCGAATCCAAGAAGATGCTGGATACGATCAACGCCAATGTTAACAAGCGCCGCGCCACGATCACCGCCCACCTGGGGGTGAAGAACCGCCGCGCCGCCCTGCGGGGCGCCTCGTACGTGGTCAATGCCATCCAGATCGGCGGCTATGAGCCCTCCACGGTCATCGATTTCGAAATCCCCAAACGATACGGCCTGCGGCAGACCATCGCGGACACCCTGGGCATCGGCGGCATCTTCCGCGC
The DNA here is from genome assembly GCA_001803315.1 of Lentisphaerae bacterium RIFOXYC12_FULL_60_16. GTDB lineage: Bacteria > Verrucomicrobiota > Kiritimatiellia > UBA8416 > YA12-FULL-60-10 > YA12-FULL-60-10. Next base: position 35,759 of record MHBQ01000071.1, on the reverse strand, counting down.
CCTGCGGACGATCCCGGTCATGCTGGATTTCGCCCATGACATGGAAGCCGTCTGTCCGGATGCCTGGATGCTGAACTACACCAACCCGATGTCGATGGTGACCGGCGGTGTCCTCCACGGGTCCGGCATCAAGGCCGTCGGGCTCTGCCATTCCGTGCAGGTCTGCGCCGGATCCCTGCTGCATACCCTCGGCCTGGAGAAAAAATACCGGGATGTCCGCCAAAAGGTCGCCGGCATCAACCACATGGGCTGGCTGCTGGAAATCACGGGCGACGGGAAGGACCTGTACCCGGAATGCCGCAAACGCGCGCTCGAGGTGGTCCGCCGCGGACGGGCCGGCGGCCCGGGTTACAACCTGGTGCGCCTGGAAATCATGCGGAATTTCGGATACTACATCACGGAATCATCGGAACACCTGTCGGAATACACCCCCTGGTTCATCAAGCGGGACCACCCCGAACTGATCGACCAGTTCAAGATCCCGCTGGATGAGTATCCGCGCCGGTGCATCAACCAGATCGCGCAATGGAAGGCCATGAGCAGGGAACTGGTCAACAATCCCCGGCTCACGCATGAACGCACCCATGAATATGCGTCGTACATCATGGACGCCATGGAAACCAACACGGCCATTGAAATCGGCGGCAACGTGCTCAACAACGGGTTCATCCCGAACCTGCCGTCACGCGCCGTGGTGGAGGTGCCCTGCCTGGTGAATACCAACGGGGTGCAGGGTTGCTACGTGGGTGACCTGCCCGAAGCCTGTGCCGCGCTCAACCGGTCCAACATCAACGTGCACCTGCTGGCCATCGAGGCAGCCCTGACCCTGAAGAAGGATTGCATCTACCAGGCGGCCCTGATGGATCCGCATACCGCCGCTGAGTTGACCATCGACGAAACGCGGTCGCTGTGCAATGACCTGATCAAGGCGCACGGTTCGTTCCTGCCGAAATACCGGTAAGGACGCCCGGACCGGCCCGAGGTCGGGCCGGCTCCAGTCGGACCAGACGGCGCGGCACGCAGGGCAGGCTTCAGCGCCGTGCATAACCCTACTCGCCGGGGACTTCCGGCGGGGTTTCCGGGCCGGCATCAGGTCCGGCTTCCTGGTGGTCTTTCCGCTTTTCCCGCATGCGTTCACGCAGGGTCTCGCGCGGTCCCTGCCCGGGTTCACCTTCCCGGTCCCGCCGGTTCTCCAGCATCCAGGTCCGGATTTTTTCCCGCTGTTCCGGCGTCAGGATGTCCCGCATCATCAGCATGGTGCGGATGCGCTGCTTGGCCATTTCCGTCCGGATACGGCCGGCCTTTTCCACCGAATCAAGGATGGCGTCTTCGCCAGCCACATCGTCGCTCATCAGGCGGGCCTGTTCCATGGCTGCCTTCTCCAGTTCGGCCTGCAGGTCCACCTGTTTCAGGCGGGCTGCATGGATTTTTTCACGTACCGCCTGGAGCGCTTCCTTGTCCACGCCCAGCCGGGCCGCCAGTTCCGGATTGTCCAACACCCGTTCCATCATGCCGCCCCCCCCACCTGGCCCGCCCATTCCCCGGCGCATGGATTCCGACGGACGCTTCCCGCCGCCTTCCGGCCGCTCCCGCATGCCGGGCTCCTGCGCGAGCACGGAAACCGTCATCAGGCTGGTCATCAGTATCCCCATCCAACGTTTCATGATGATTCCTCCCGCCGGCCGATAATCCTTCCGGCTTTCATGCCAGTATAACGAACCGGTCTGCCGGTTTATTGTTGCCGTTTACAGCTCGAACCGTTTTTCACAGGGCGCCAGGTACCGCCAGCCGGTGGCGGTGACCACCACGGTGTCTTCAATGCGGATCCCGCCGATTTCAGGGTCGTACAACCCGGGTTCCACCGTCACCACATGCCCGGCCCGCAGCCGCCCGTCCGTGAATCCCAGCGAGGGGGCTTCATGCACGGCCAGGCCCACCCCATGTCCGGTCCCGTGTATGAACCCGCGGGGGGGACGGGTCTCCCAATGGGTTTCATACCCCCACGATTCAAACGCCTGCACCGCCGCCCGGTGCGGGGCTTTCCAGGACTTGCCCGGACGGATTTCCTGCAGGGCCAGCGTCTGCGCGGCCCGGACGGCCTGGTACATGCGCCGGAGCGCCGCCGGAGCCACGCCGCGCGCCACCGTACGGGTCAGGTCACCCCAGTAACCGCTGGTCTGGTGCCGCGGGAAAATATCGATCACGACCGCCTCGTGGGCATGCAACGGGCCGGTGCCGGTCACATGCGGATCCGCCGCCTGCCGGCCCGGCGCCACGATGATGGACCGGCTTTCGCAATCGTGGTCGAGCAGGATCTGCTGGATCCGCCGGCGAACCCGTTCCGCCGTGAGACGCTGTCCGTCATAACGCAAGACCCCGATCCGGTCCGGTTCCGCCCCGGCAATCATCGCGATGGCGCCGCGCATGGCGATCACCGCGGCCTGCTGGGCAACGGTTATATGCCGGATTTCCTCCGGCCGCTTGACGGCCCGTTCAGGGAACAGGCTTTCACGCGCCACCCGCACCCGGATCCCGCGCTGCTGAAGCGCCTCTGCCACCCCGTGCGGAAACAGGCCCGGCACCACCACGCGGCGCAGCCCGGCATGCCGGACCAGGCCCAACGCCCAACCGCCCAGCCGCCGCCGCTGGTCACGCGTCAACTTCAACATGCCCGGCGTCAGCACCGTCACGCCGCGCGACGGTGCGGCTTCCTGCGCCCGGCCATATTCCATTTCCGGAACCACCAGCCAGCGTTCGGATCCGCGGCACAGGCAGACCACCGGATCGACCGCACGAAAGCCGGTCGCGTATTCAAGATCCGGTGTCGAATCCCCGGTTCCAGCCAGCATAATTCCTTCAGAACCCGTCAATATTGGTGTGCTTTTCCGCATGTTCATCACCCTGCCATCACGTGGTTTACGTCGCCGGATGTTAGGCTTGTATGAGCGTCAACTCAACGGTTTTCTTTGGAAAACCGCCCATCCATGTCCGAAATACCGATTCCGGAGGCATTTGCACCACCTGTTGATAACCTGTTGATAGGTGTCGATTTTTTTTCCTTGTTTTACCGCGCGTCATCGCGTGGAATGGGCGCCGATTTCAAATGTGGTTCCAGCGCCCCCGGCTGAATCACATAAAATGAATTTTACCATGAGTGGATGTGCCTTGATGACAGCCCAGGACCTTTGGACGCGAGCAACGGATCACCTCAAGACGGTTATGCATCCTGACACCTTCGCCCGCTGGATCGGCGTGATCCAGCCGGTCGCGCTGAAAGACGGTCAGCTCCTGCTGGATGTGGACAACGATTTCTACCAGGACTGGCTCGAGGAAAATTACCTGACCGTCATCCAGCAGGCCCTGCAAAGCGTCCAGCCGGAAAAGGTCGGCATCCAGTTCCGGGTCAATCCCCGCTCCGCGGCGCCGGACACGCAGCCGGAACCTGCCGAGCCGGTCAAGTCCCGCGCCCTGCGCGACCGCTTCGCGCGGCGGTCCGCCACGGAAACACCCCTTAACGTCAAGTTCACCTTCGACGAATTCATCGTGGGCCCATCCAACAGTTTCGCCCACGCCGCCTCGCTGGCCGTGGCCCAGGCGCCGGCCCGCGCCTACAACCCGCTGTTCATCTATGGCGGCACCGGCCTCGGCAAAACCCATCTCATGCAGGCCATCGGGCACCATGTCCAGAAAACCACCCGGGCCACGATCTCGTATGTTTCATCCGAAGCGCTGATGAACGAATACATCGAGGCCCTGACCAAACGGACCATCGCCCAGTTCCGTAAAAAATACCGCGGGGTCGACCTCCTCCTGATCGACGATATCCATTTCCTCGCCAACAAGAATCAGTTGCAGGAGGAATTCTTCCACACCTTCAACGCCCTGTATGACGCCCACAAGCAGATCGTGATGACCAGCGACCGGCCCGCCCGTGAAATCGCGGGGCTGGAACAGCGTCTCGTCTCCCGCTTCGAATGGGGACTGGTAACCGAACTGGAATCCCCCGACCTGGAAACACGCATCGCCATCCTGCGCTACAAGCAGGCTCAGGCCCGCACCACCCTGCCGGATGAAATACTCAACTTCCTGGCCGAAAACATCCACTCCAACATCCGGGCGCTGGAAGGCGCCCTCGTGCGGACCATTTCGTTCACGTCGCTGACCGGCCAGCCGCTCACCATGGAAAAGCTGCGCTACCTCCTGCGCGACACCCTGGAGAAGGAACGCCATGTGGACCTGACCTTCGACGGCATCCAGCGGGCCGTGGCCGAGCATTACGACGTCCGCCTGGCCGATATGTCCAGCAAACACCGCCAGCGCGCCGTGGCCCTGCCCCGGCAGGTTGCCATGTTCCTCTGCCGTCGCCTGACCTCCGCCTCGCTTCCGGATATTGCCAACGCATTCAGCAAGACCCACGCGACGGTTTTACACGCCTACAAATCCATCGAAAGCCGCATGGACGTTGATGTTCGCCTGCGCGGCCAGGTATCCTCCATCACCCAGAAACTCGGCAAAACACTGGGTTGACAATGTTTTGTTCATGGGTGTTAACTACTTCCGTGTCGTTTCGCGCAACCGGTTTGTTATCATCTTCCGTGCGTCATGGCGTGGCGGTTATCAACAGGCTGGAAACGTTGTAACCTATGGCAGGTTGGCAAGTTGTGAAATTAATGCGGTTATCGACATCCATACGAATACGACTATCTTTAAATATATATTCTATTACTATCAGTCCGGATGTCATAACGTTTCGATGAACGGGTAAGGAGACATGTCCATGAAGATCAAGGTAGCCCAATCGGCTTTGCTCAGCGGCCTGCAGGTGGTTCAAAATGTGGTGGGGTCCCGTCCCTCGCTCCCGATCCTGTCGAACCTGCTCGTAACCGCCACCAAGGAAGGCGGCGTAACCCTTTCCACCACGGACCTGGATGTGAGTATCCGGACACGGGTGGAGGCCACCGTGGATCGCCCCGGCGCGACCACCCTGCCGGCAAAACGCCTCTCCGGCATCATCCGGGAACTGGCCGCGGGTGAAATCGAGATCGATGTCGATGACAAGGATGCGGCGGATGTTACCTCCGGATCCTCGTATTTCCGGATCATGGGCTTGTCGGAAGACGAGTTCCCTCCCATCCCCAAGGCGGAAGGCAAATTCACCTATCATCTGGATCAGGGTGTTTTCCGTGAAATGCTGAGAAAAACAGCCTATGCAGCCTCTACCGATGAATCCCGGTTCGTACTCAACGGGGTTCTGTTGAGCTTCAAGAACGGCAAGCTCACCGTGGTTGCCACCGATGGAAGACGCCTGGCGCTGGTTGAAAACGAGGTGGAATTTCCCAAGGGTTCCGAACAGGAAATGATCCTGCCCACCAAGGCGGTCAATGAGTTGATGCATACCCTGGCCGACGAAGGGGTGCTGAACATCGTGTATCAAACCAACCAGGCCATCTTTGAATACGGGAACACCATGCTGGCTTCCAAGCTGGTCGACGGCAATTATCCGAATTACCGGCAGGTGATTCCGGCCCAGAGTGAACAGCGGGTGGTGATCGAACGCGAAAGCCTGCTGACGGCGCTCAAGCGGGTCTCCCTGCTGGCCACGGACAAGACCAGTTCAGCCAAGCTGACCTTTGCTAAAAACAAGCTGGTGGTTTCCATTTCCGCGCAGGATGTCGGCGAAGCACGCGAAACGGTGCCGGTGAAATACAACGGCAAGGAACTGACCGCCGCCTTCAATCCGGATTACCTGATGGATCCCCTCCGGACCCTCAACAACGATGAAATCTACATGGAACTCAGCGACGAGTTGAGCCCGGGCGTCGTCAAGTGCGACATCCCGTTCCTGTACGTCCTGATGCCCATGCGGGTTGGATAAAAGGTAGGGCGCTTTCTCCGAAAGCGCCTCGGACCCGTCATCCCGGAATCGGCGGATACTCGGTTACGCCCCACGGCCTCTGGCAGGGAAATTTCTTCCAGGGCACCCATTCCCTTGAATACGCCCGGTTGCGGGTCAGGTTCTTGAAAAAACTCGCCATGGTGACCGTCTGGTCATACGGGGCCGTGTCCGGCCCGCCATGGCGGCACACCGCGCGCGGGAAGGTGGCGTGATCCGTCAACACCCGGGTAAGGTGGCGGATGCCGCGCCCCAGGGGCTCATGGCACAGTTCGCCCAACCGGGTGAAACGGACGGTGCAATCGGTGGCATACTGCATGTCGCCCGCCCCCAGGTGCTTGCCCATTTTGGACAGGTAATCGAGCCGTTTCTGGTGGATATAGGCCTGCATGGACGGGCTTTCCCAATGCCCTTCCGTACACCACAACACACCTGCGGAGCCCATTCGCCGGACCCCGATGCGGCGGAAACTTTTCTCGATGACAACGGCCTGCCCTTTCGTATCCGCCCAGATCTGGCTGGCGCGGCTCCAGTTGTGCAGGGTGTACCGCGTATACAGTTCCGCCAGTTGCCCGACATCCGCCGCAAACCGCAACAGGGGCACCTGCTGGACCGGCCAGGTGTCTTCAATCGGTTCATCCAGCCAGACACTGCAGGAATTCCCGCAACAGCAGGCAACCCCCTTCTCGTTGGTTGCGCCCCAATCCGAAATATAGCCCGTACGTGGCTTGTGAAGCACCAGCTTGTCCGGTCGCTTGACAGGCAGGGTTTTCCAGGTTCCACACGGACCGGGATTTTTCCAACGGTACCCGCGCGGTTTCTTCACGGGCGGCAGGCTTTCCGCACTCTGTCCGCCGAGTACGCCGTCCGGGCCGGCCATCAGTACACCGGAACAGTGCGCATCCTGCCACATGCCGGTCGGGTTCGCCGGATCATTCACGGTCAGGAACCACCGCTCATTCTCGTCCCGGTACGCCACGTAATGGTAAACGGCGGCTTGTTCCAGCGATACGCCGGCCCCTTTTGCAAGGCCGCGCAGATAATCGACCCGCTCCGGGTAAAGATCCGCCAGCTCGGGGAAACGCGTATAATCCGGCGGCGTTTCCAGACGGCTGATCACATGCTGTTCCAGCGCCTTCCGGCTCATGGCTCCCAGCGTGGCCGACAGCCGCTTGCCGCCCAGCCGTTCGGCGGTTTCCTTCGCCAGCTTGCGCGCGCCCAGTTTTTTCCCTTCGGCAACCCCGGTCGCGAACGGATTTTCCAGCACGATTTCAATGGTAGTCGACATGGCCATCTCCCCGAATATTTCCAACCGCCGGATAGCGGAACATTCCCGCCGTCTTTTTTCCACTAAATAATCGACCAACCCATCCCGTCAATCTCCCCTCCCATCCTGTATATCCTGTCAACTCCCCGCTCCCCATCCAGACGCCCTCGCGCATCACAACTGAATACTGGCCTCTGAACACTTCCCCCTCCCGCCCTCCGTTTGTTATGGACAGCGGGCGATGGGTGTTCTATGCATCCGCGAATCGGATTTTAAGGAATGGTCGCTACACGTCAAAAAGGCGGTGGATGTGAACGCACAAGCGGGGGGTTCCAAAGAATCCCTGATCAACACGGTACGGACGTTTAAGGACGAAAACACGGGTCGGGAAATACGGCAACTCACGCAGTTTGAACACGGCGCCAGCCTGGGCTATTTCCGGATGTTCCGGCAACTGCCCGATGGCCGCATCCTGGCAGGAGCCCAACATGACACCGGCTACCTGATTGCGATTGAGCCGGGAAGCGGGACCATCGAGCTTCTTCCCTACCGGTTCGGCATCATGAAACTGCGCGAACGGGATGGACACGCCTGGTTCCTTAAAACCTCCCGCCCGCCCGGGGAACCCCACAAGACCAGTATCCGCAAGAGCACGGGACGCGAACTCTGGCAGGTCGAGCTGCCTTCCGGCCAGCCGGAAAAAGTCTGCGACATTCCCGACGACCTGCCGGGCGCCATCGAGGATATCACCATCGATGGCCTGCACCTGGTCAGCTGCCTGAATGAACAGGACCTTACACAAACCCCCATTCCCACCACCAAGGATGTGGACAGCATCAACCGCTATTTTGCGCGGCCCCGCCACGGATCCATCTGGACGTTCAACCGGGAAACCGGCGCCATTCGTAAAATACACGAAACCGACGGCATGTGCCCCTCACACCTGGACACCTCGCCCCGGGATCCGACCCTGTTCCGGTTCTGCCACGACATGCCGGATGCACAGGGACAGCGCGTCTGGACCATGCACATGGACGGCACCGGTAAAACCGCCATCCGCCCGCAGGCATTCGGCGAAATGGTCACCCATGAATTCTGGTGGTCCGACCCGGACTTCATCGGCTATACCTACCAGGATCGGCGCAACGACCCCACGCTGAAGACCCATCACTGGGCCGAATATTCCCTGGCCAAAACCCGGTTCGGGTTGTCGGATCTGTCGGGGCGCGAAATTTACCTGTCCGATCCGCTCAACAGTTATCACTCGCATATCTACCGGTCACAGGATGGCCGGTTGATTTCCGGGGAAGGCACGGACGGCAACAGTTTTGTCGGCGCGGCCTTATTCTCGTTGACCAATCCCCGACTCGACATGGTGCCGTTGGCAACCATCCACACCCCTTATGTTCCGTTCCGCGGGCAGGGGGTGGATTGCAACTTCTCAGCGGATGGCCGCTGGTTGATCTATGCCGACAAGCATGACGGACCGGACAAGCCCCATCAGTTGTTTGCCGTCCGCGTCGACCTGTGACGCAGGCTAAAGGCGGGCGCCGCAGTCACGCAACCGGTTGCGGACCTCCACGCCGTCAAGGTCCGACAGACGGCCTCCCCGGGAGGCCGCCAGTGCGGCGCCCATTCCCGCCGCCTGCCCCACCGAACAGACCGGCGGCATGACCCGCATGCTGCTGTGCAGGGCATGGTCCACGGATATGGCCCGGCATCCGATCGTGAGGTTGTCCACATCCGCCGCCACCAGGCATCCGAAAGGAATCTCGTAATATTCGTTCTCGGGCATGTGTACCCATTCCGTTCCGGCGCCGTCCGGGTGATGGATGTCGATCGCATACCGGCACCGCACCACGCCGTCCGGGAACTTGAGCGCCTTGACAAAGGCCTCGCGCGTAAGCTGGCGGAGTCCGGTGATCCGGCGGGTTTCCCGCACCCCGATGTGATGCCCGATCGAGTGGAGCCGGGCCTGCTCAAAACCCGTCACCCGGTGTCTCAGGAATTTCAGGTATTCACGCACCTGCTGACGCCCCTCCTGCTCGGCGTCGGACAGCGCCTGCCCGTCGGTGCCGTTCCGGTGGATCACCCGCGTCGTATTGAAATGCACCACATCGTCATCGTACGAAAAGAAATACAACACGTTTTCACGCGGACAGTTCAGGACACCTTCCGTGCGGGCCTCGGCGTACAGCCGGTTGATCTCCGCCCGTTCCGGGATCCGCGACCGGTCGACATGCGACAGCTTGAAACACAGGGTCATCGGCTGGCCATGCCCCGTCGGCCCGCCCGCTTCATGACGGCAACCCGACAGCACCGCGAGGTCCCCGTCACCCGTGGAATCCACGAAACAGGCGCCGCGAACGAGGGAAAACCCGGACTTGGAAACCAGGACCACCTGCCGGATACGCCGGCCATCCTGCACCACATCCGCCAGCCAGTGGTGATAGAGCAGCCGGACGCCGGCTTCCCGGCACAGGTCCTCGGCGGCCAGTATGGCCGCATCCTTCGAAATGTAACGCAACTCGTTGGTGGCAATGTCCGGGCTGAACGGGATCCGGTCCCGCAAAGCTTGCGGCAGGTACCGGTGCATCCGCTCGATCCATTCCGGGTAAACGGGGGCATCCAGGGTGCGACCGTCCACATGGTTCATCATGAATGGATGCACTTCACCCGACGCGGCCATGCCGCCCAGGTACCCGTATCGTTCCACGAGTATCGTCGAGGCGCCCGCCCGCGCCGCCATCACGGCGGCGCCGAGACCACCGGGTCCACCCCCCACCACGACCACGTCGGCGTCCGCCACCGTTGGAAGATGCGCATAACTCCCGGGTTTCAACTGGTTCATGTTGCCTACCCCCCGTTGCGACTACTCGACGGGTTCATGTGCGGGTTCGTTCGTGGGCGCATCGCTTTTGAACGGCCGGCTCAAAAGGTTTCCCGCTCCCTTGATCAGGTTGCCGGCGCCTTCTCCGACCGCCTTGACAGCGCCGGAGGCGGTATCCACCGCCGCCCCGCCAACCGTCCCCACCGCATCCACCGCCGCCCCGCCTACGGCGCCAACCGCCCCTACCGCGGCGCTTCCCACCTTGCCTACGGTCCCGAGCGCCGCTGCGCCGGCATCGCCCACCATTATCACTCCGTCTTTTATAAACCCGCCGAGCCCGGTCACCACCTGGGTGACGACGTTGACGATGGCACGCACGATCCCGGCTATGACCTCGGCGATGGTGGCGCCGTCCTTTTCCTTACCGATATCCCGCAAAACAATAACGGGCAGGGGAATCGGAGCGCCGGCGCCGCCAATCAGTGTGCTGGACAGCCGGAGACGGGCGCCCGAGATGATCAGCTCATCAATGATCACCTTTTTTCCGGAGGAAGCCGCCGGCTTTCCGGTGTCCGACGTTGGCTCACCCTCCAATTGCTTGAGCAGAACCCCCAGATTGCTTTTACCAAACGCCAGATCGTAGGTGATCACCGGATCATCGATCCGGATCGATTCAATATGGATGGTGTCGGTCAGGAGCGAACCGGGATCCAGCTGGATGCGGATGCCTCCCAGGTCGAATACGCCGTCGGACTTGAACCCTTCGGGGTTGCCGACATGCAGGCCCTGCAGATGGATCAGGCCGCGAAAGGGCCGAAACTCGGCATCTGCCAGCGTGACCGGAACCTTCATGAATGCCGGTCCGGCCGTATTGACCACCGCCTTGATGGTCCTCCCGCCCAGCATGACCAGCGCGATCCATAACACGACAACGATTACAATCAGGATGATGCCGATGACCTTCAATGTCTTTTTCATGGGTATGTCCTTACCCGAACTAAATGCCGGGCTCCAGCCATGATAAGCCAATATCAAGCCTGCCGCAAGCTTCACGGTAGCTTCACGGACCCGGCGGCGGATAGTCCACACCATGCCGCTTCATCAGGCGGTACAGGGTGGCACGATCAATGCCCAGCCATTCGGCGGCATGCTGCTTGTGTCCCTGGGTGCGGGTGAGCGCGGCGGCAATACTTTCGGCCGTCGTACGGTCCAGCGCCGCCTGGAGGGTTCCGGCGGGTGTGCCGACGGGTTCAGGATCGGCGGGAAAGCGGAAATCAACCGGGGTCAGGATCGAACCGGCCGCCAGCACCACCGCCCGCTCGATCGCGTGCTGGAGTTCCCGTACATTGCCTTTCCATTCCCCGGCTTGGAGAAGATGCACCGCGTCCGGGGCCAACGGGAGCGGCACATTCCGGTACCGCATCCCGTAACGCGCGGCAAAATGGGCGGCCAGCAGGGGGATGTCCTCCCGGCGTTCACGCAGGGGGGGAATCCGGACCGGGATGACATTCAGGCGGTAATACAGATCCTCGCGGAACCTGCCGTCGCGGATCCACTGGGCCAGGGGACGGTTGGTGGAGGCAATGATCCGCACATCGGTCCGGAAGGTGGTATTGTTCCCCAGTCGTTCGAAGGTGCCTTCCTGGAGTACCCGTAAAAGCTTGGCCTGCAGATCCAGGCTGATTTCGCTGATTTCATCCAGGAACAACGTTCCGCCGTCGGCTTCCTCGAACCGTCCGTACCGGCGGTTGACCGCACCCGTAAACGCCCCCTTCTCGTGGCCGAACAGTTCGCTCTCAATCACATTCGGATTCAGGGCGGCGCAGTTCACGGCGATCAGCGGCTTCGCGGCACGACGGCTCCGGTAATGAATCATCCGTGCCACGAGCTCCTTGCCGGTGCCGGTCTCCCCCTCGATCAGGATCGTGCTGTCGGTTTCCGACACCCGGCCGACGAGGTCCAGCAGGTCCCGGGAGGAGGGACTGGTCCCGATCCAGGCGGTAATTCCCAGCTCGGCGCGAAGCGAGGCATTTTCACGGCGCAGGCAGGCGTGTTCAACCGCACGTTCCAGGCACGGGATGAATACCTCCGGATCAACGGGCTTGGTAATGAAATCGAAGGCCCCGAGTTTCATGGCGCGGACGGCGGACGGGATGTCACCATGGCCGGTCACCACGATGACCGGGATGTCGGGATGATTCCGGCGGACGGCCTCGACCACGGCTTCCCCGGACAGGCCCGGCATACAGAGGTCGGAAACAACGACATCAACCGGATCCGTCCGCAACCGGTCAAGCCCCTCCTGCCCGGAACGTACCGCCAGCACCCCATAGTCCGAGGATTCAAGCAGTATCCGGCCGGCGGCCAGGTCGACCGGATCATCGTCGATCAAGAGTACGATTGCTTTCATGCGCCCCGGTTCGTAGGCTTCTTGCGGAACGGTTCCCATGCTACTGGAAAACGGAAATTTGGAAACCCCAAAAACACACCCACCGGCCCCTTTCATGTCCCACTGGCGCGCCTCCCTGCAATACCGGGAACGCTGGGTGCGTCTGTTCTGCTGTTTCTCCTGGGCGCTGGTCGTGATCAACGCCCTGCATTTCGATGTCCTGAACACGATCGACCTGTTCCTGTTGAATGTGCTGGTCGGCGGGAACCGGTGGGTGTTCCCGTTTGTCGGTCCGGGGATTGAAATGGCGGTGGTCCTGGGCGTGACGTTGGCGCCGGCCGTGCCGCGCTTCGATCGGCCGGTGGCCTTGGTGCTGTTTGCCGGAGGCACGGTGTTCGGGACCCTGTTGACCACGGCCGTCATCTTTGCGGCAACCGGCATCGTGCTGCCCCTGGCGTCCCCCCTGCTGGGCGGAATCGGCGCGGTGGCCATCCTCCAAACCATGGCCTGGAGCGAGGAGCGGTCCCGCCGGACCGGGATGGAGGCCGTCGATCACGCCCGCCTGCAGTTCACGGATATGCTGGTGCACGATCTGCGCAAGCACCTGTCCTCGGTGTTTGTGTCGTTGAACCTGCTGGAAAAGGACCGCGTGCGGACGGAAGCTTCCGCCGAGCTCCTGCGCCTGCTACGCGTCGGGGCGGACCGGGTCCTGCTGGACATCAACAACCTGCTCGACATCCGGAAGATCGAGGAACAATGCCTCGTCCTGCGGCGGGAACCGGTCCGGATCGACCAGGTCATTGACGTCGTGCTTCGGGAACATGCCTCGGCAGCCGATCTGGCCGGTATCCGGATGATTCCGAAGATCGAGCCCGTACCGCCGGTCCAGGCCGACGCGGAAGTGGTGTCCAGGATCCTCGTCAACCTGATCTGGAATGCGCTCCGGCATGCCCCCGGCGGCAGCACCATCGAGGCCGGCTGTTTGGCCCTGGAGGACCGGGTGGAGTGGTGGGTATCGAACGGGGGACCCGCCATACCAGAGGAAGGACGGAAAATCCTTTTCCAGTCATTCCGGACCGGTCAGGGCCTGTCCATCCGGGACGGCGGCGGCGGGACCGGTCTGGGCCTCAGCTTCTGCAAAATGGCCATCGAGGCTCACGGCGGCACGATCGCCGTGGAATCCCCCCGCCCGGAAACCAGTGACGGGGTGCGGGTACGTGTATCCCTGCCGGTTGCCTGATCGCGGGAAGTCCGTTGCATGCCGGCAACGCCTGTTGCATGCCGGCAACGGGAGGGCCGCTCCTGAAGTCGGCAAAACGGCCTGAAATGGTCCGGTAATGGTTGGCATGGTTATTGCCACTCCTGAAAGTGGCAGTCGATGGGCGACTGCCGGGTAACCGGGAGGGCGCCATGAAAACAATCATCCACAAAACCGGCTTCACCTTGGTGGAGTTGCTGATGGTCATCGCCATCATCGTCGTGTTGTCCTCGATCCTGATGCCGGTCCTCAGCAAGGCCCAGGAGAAGGCGCGGCGGGCAACGTGCATGAACAACCTCGGCCAGTTTCACCGGGCCTCCATGATGTATGCCATGGATTACAACGACCGGTTCCCGGCAACCCTGACCGCACTGGAACGCTATCTTGAGGACCCTGAAGTGTATACGTGCCGGAGCGACAAATGGCGCAACATGGCGGAAACCATCACCAACATCACCGCCACCACCGCGGACCAGTATTGCAGCTACAGCCTGGTCACCCGGGATAAATCCGGCGCCTCCACCGCCTCGTCATCCCCCTCCCGCATGGTGCTGGTCTGCGACAAGAACGGCGGCGAAGGCAATCCCACCGCCACCGGGTTCGGCGGCAACCATAACGCCGAAGGCGGGCACGTGGTGCGCGTGGATGGCGCAGTCAAGTGGGTGAACAAGGCCGACTGGAAGGAGACCGTGCTGGGTGGAGCCGACCTCGCCTCCCTCGTCGGGTATTGATCCCGGCTACTTCCGGGAAAATGATGATCAATCCATACACGGCCCCATCCGCGCTACGAGCAGTCCCTCCGGTTTTCTCGTTGACATTCTACCATAATCGAATAATTATTAAGCCATGACTTCCAACATCATGAATACCTATCGTGGGATTCGGGATGAACTCCTTGCGCGGCTTCGTGAGCAGGCGCCGGGGCGCATACAGATCCTGACCGGGCCGAGACAGGTGGGGAAAACCACGCTCTTGCTGGAACTGGCGAAAAAATTCGGGGCCAAGGCCCGGTATGTTTCCGCCGACTCGACCGAAGCCCAGATTTCCGGCTGGTGGGAACAGGTGGTACGGACGGCGGGAGAACGGGCGCACAAAGCCGGCGGCGGGTTCCTGCTGGTGGATGAAATCCCCTACCTGCCGGACTGGGCACGCCGCCTGAAAGGCGAGACGGACCGGATTATCCGCGATAGGAGTCCCCTCCATGTGGTGGTATCGGGTTCTTCCGCCATTCAACTGGGTCAGGGATCGCGGGAAACCATGGCGGGCCGGTTTGAACGCCTGCGGCTTTTTCATTGGCCGGCCATCGAACTGGCGCGGTGCTTTCATCTTCCGTCCAGCGAAGCCGTCCACCAGTTCATCCGGTCGGGAAGTTATCCCGGAGGGCAGGCCCTGCTTGGGCAACCGGATCGATGGCGTGCGTATCTGCGTGACAGCATTATTGAACCAGCCATCGGCCGTGACATCCTGAACCTTGAGATGGTGCGCAAACCCGCCCTGTTGCGCCAGGTGTATGCACTGGCCGTGGGGCATCCGGCCGAGATTGTGTCCCTGCAGAAGCTGGCCGGTGAGATGGCGGAACGCGGGGCGCTGGAAACCATCGCCCACTATCTTCAACTCCTGGAAGAGGCCTGCCTCGTGGCGGGACTGCGGAAATATTCCGAGCGGGCGATTCGTCAACGGGCGGCGCCTCCAAAACTGACGGTCCTGAACCACGGGCTCATGGCGGCCATGGGGCCGGCCCCGGACCGCGAGCGGGATCCGGGCCGCTGGGGACGATGGGTTGAAAATGCCGTTGGCGCCTTTGCCTGGAATGCAGGACAGACTGTCCATTACTGGCGGGCAGAGCCATTGGAGGTGGATTGGGTACTTGAAGGAAATTGGGGGGATTGGGCCATCGAAGTGAAAACCGGCGCCTATCGTCACCAGGATCTGCGCGGGCTTCTGGAATTTTGCCGGATCTATCCCAAATTCCAGCCCTTGTTGCTCTGCAATGAAGGCGATGAGCTGCTGGGTTCGGAAGCCGGCATCAAGACTCAAAGCTGGACCTCGTTCCTCACGAACGGGCCAGGCAAATAAAAGGAAGGTATGCTGGATCGGCTCCTCAGCGAACATCACGAACTCGCCCTCCACCACGGCCCAACCGGCGGCGACCGCCCTACCCACGCGCAGCGTCGGACATGGCCGCTATATTGGCGGGTGGCACATCCGGCAACACGGCCTCATGACTGGGACTGACCACCAGGCAGGGGCCCAGCGTGCGCTTGACCCGCCGTACATCCGCGCGAATCTGCTCCGGCGTCCCCCGCACCAGCAGCTCCTGCGTATCGATCCCGCCGATGAACGCTATGCGCCCCTTGAATTCTCGGGCCAGATGTTCGGCCTCCATGTTGGCGGCATGCGCCTGTAACGGATGCAACGCATCCACCCCCAGCTCGATCAATTTGGGAATCACCCGCGAAACCGCACCGCAGGAATGCAAAATCACCTGCAACCCGTGCTGGTGCCCCAACCGGGTGAGCTGTCCGAAATACGGAAAGATGAACTCGTCGAACATGGCCGGACTCACCAGCAGGTCCAACTGGGTTCCGAAATCATTGCCAAAGAAAAACCCATCCACCCGGTCACCCGCCAGCTTGAAGAAACGGGTGTTCGCCTCCAGGTAGAAATCCACCACATGCCGGGTCACCGCATGCACCACTTCCGGGTGGGTATACATTTTGACAAAGTAATTCTCCATGCCGAAGAAATCCGCCACTTCATGGAAGAACGGGCACCAGAACCCGCTGGCCCGGTAGGTCTCGCCTGCCTGGTCAAGTTCGGCAAGGGCCGCCGTGAAATCGAGGTATTCCAGATTAGGCCATTCAAAGGCATCGACCTCCGCCACGGAATCACAGTCGGAAAATACGCCGGCGGCTCCATGACCCGCGCCTTTCCGGCGCATGTCGAACATCGGCTTCCCGTTGGGATGCCGGTAGGCGTTCCAGGGCGCCATCCACCGGAAATCATCCCCCAGCCGGGCGCGAAGTTCATCCGCCGTGGTGGTGCCGAAATACCGGTGCAGGATCGGCCATGTTTCCTGGTGCGGGCATCCCAGCCAGAACCCGCAACGGTCAGCGGGTTGTTTGGAAATGATTGTCTTTAAACGGTCGCGACTGTTCATTTTACCTCCACGCGCAGGCAGGTATGGATATGCACCGATGGCAGGCTGACGGTCAGGACTCCTTTGTTCCACGGACTGCTCGCCGCCTGGTGCCCCGGTTCCCACGTGACCCGGCCGGGTTTACGGGGACACTGGAGACGGAATTGATAAGGGCCGACGGCGGGAATCTCATCCACCCAGGTATCGTCGGTGTTCAGTTTCGACAGGTCCCGCCCGGGATTCTGGTTCACGACATGCATGAACAGGGCCCTGCCCTTGCGGCGCAGGGTGATATCCACCCAGGACGGCGCATCAGTGGCAACCGTCGGGACCGGATCGGCGAATTCCAGGATCTCCCGCATCCAGCGCAGCATCTGCGGATCTCCCAGGGTCCGGTACTGGCTAAACAGGTCGGTCGCGATATGCACCAGCCGCCCCTTGCCAAGCCGCCGGGTGATGGCGGCGGGGAACCCCGCCGGTTCCGGATGTTCCTCGTCCACCTGCCCGTGCATCGGCCAGTTGTTCGGCAGGTTCCGGTTCTCGAAGTTGAACTGGTCCCATGACCGGTACAGCGGGTACAGGGTCTCCGCCCCGGACTCGATCCGGTCCCACGTGCTGTCGACACCGGTCGGCTCATCGCTGTGCCGGGGCAACACATGCCCGTCCTTCACCGCCCCGAACTCGACCTGGCGCACCCCCAGTAATTTTTGCAGCTCCGGGGACTTCAGGCTGCAGCCGGAGGAGACCAGGGTTCCCCCGGCGCGGACCCACCGGTCCAGGATCCGGGCCGTCCGCTTGTCCAGGAAGGGTTGTTCCGGAAGCACGATCAGCCGGTACGGCATGCCCGGCCGGATACCCGTCTCGTCCACGAGATCGGGGGACCGGTGCAGGGCGGCCAGCGCCTTGTGCGCGCCGGCGGTGTTGTTGCCCCCGAACGTCGGACTGGCGGGATCGCTGACGAGGATGGCCGCCCATGCGGCACTCTGCGTGTGCAGGAAGACCTCCTCGCGTTCGGCAAGAAAGCGGCGCACCGCAACGGCCTTGCTCATGCGCGACGGCACCCACGCGCCGTTGCCCAGCGGATAGGTCCAGTACCCGACCGCGCCGCCATTCGCCGCCACGGTGGCCGATTCCTGCAGCATGCGGTCCAGCGTCTTGGTGCGGCTCCGTATGTGCTTGCGGGCATGGGTGAAACTGGTGTCGCACACGTAGGCGTCGAACGGCACGCCCAGCGTGGAATACCAGCGCATCATCCGCGCCATGTCACGCAGGTCAAAATATCCCGGCGAAAAGAAATCGCCGCTCCGCCAGTCGAAGGGCGCGAGGAATTCACGGCGCGGACTGACGTTGCCGGCGCTGTAGATGCAGGAGGGTTTCAGGGATTTCACGAACCGGTTGAACCGCATCCGCCAGTCGTGCGTGATCCGGTTCCACGTCTTCGGATATTCCGCTGCAAAATCCGGCCGCTTGATGATCTCGCTCCACGGTTCCTTCCAGCCGGTATCGGCCCGGAACCGCTGCTGGCAGCGCGGGCAATAACAGGGACCCGGCCAGTCGCCGTCCACCCAGATCCCCTCGGGATCATACTGCGTGATGAGTTCACGAAGATGGACGCTGACCCACTCGTCCCAATACGCGCTCAGGGGACAGAGGGAATAGGCGATGAAACATTTGAAATCGCTGAACCAGGCCTCGCACGACTTGCCGTCCAGCCCCCACTGCCGCCACTCGGGATGCCGCTCCCCGGCAATGCCGTCCAGCAGGCCGCTGTAATAAAGGACCAGCGGGGTTCCCGCCTTGCGCGTGACGGCTCGGAAAAAGCCCGGCATGTCCTGGCCGAGCATGTTGTGGTGGGTGTTGAGTGAACTGCGCCAGGTCGTGTACCCGCTGTGCCCCTTGGCATAGATGCAGACATACCCCAACCGGAGCTGCTGGAGGAACGGCAGGACATTCGCCTCGGTGGCGCCGGTCCCGTAGGGGCGGAACTGGATCTCGGGATAATAGTCCACCAGCAGGTTCATCATGCTGTCGCCGATCCACGCGTTGGATTTCCGGGTCGTTTTTCCCGGTCGATGCATGGTGGCAGCAGCAGGCTTTGATTTCATCGGGCACCTTTTCCGGTCAATGTAGAAGACCGTTGCCGCCGTGTAAATGCATAACAAGACCCTTGCACCCGGCGGCCGGTTGTAGTCTAGTCCCCCCGGTTCCTTAACCCGGATTGTCCCATGGCTTTACTCAGTCTTCGAAACGTCACGGTCGGTTACGGCGGGCATCCCCTGCTGGACGATGTGGAACTCCACATCGAACGGGGTGACCGGATCTGCCTGCTTGGCATCAACGGCGCCGGCAAGAGCACCCTCCTGCGCCTGCTCGCCGGCGAGTCCCGCCCGGATACCGGCCAGGTCATCCATTCCGCCTCACTCCGTGTGAGCCGGCTGCCCCAACAGGTTCCGTCCCACCTCGAAGGCCCGGTCCGGGACATTGTCCGCCCCGGTGACGATTCCGAAAACCTTCCCAACGCGCACCTCGAGGCGGAACAGATCCTCACCCGCCTCCAGCTCGATCCGGACGCCTCCTTCGCGACACTGTCCGGTGGAACCCGCCGCCGCGTCCTGCTCGCACGGGCCCTTATCGGCAACCCGGACATTGTCCTGCTCGACGAACCCACCAACCATCTCGACATCGATTCCGTCGCCTGGCTCGAGGAATTCCTGCTCCGCACCTGCCGCACGTTCCTGTTCGTGACGCATGACCGGTCCTTCCTGCGGCGGCTGGCATCCCGGGTCATCGAGCTTGACCGGGGAAGGCTCAGCGACTGGCATTGCGATTACGACACCTTCCTCCGCCGCAAGGAGGAATCCCTGCATGACGAACTCCGCCAGCAGGAGGCGCTCGACAAGCGGCTCGCGAAGGAGGAGGCCTGGCGTCGCCAGGGCGTTCGCGCCCGCACCGTGCGCAACCAGGGACGCCTGCGCGCGCTGGAAGCCCTGCGCGTGGAACGCCGGCAACGCCGCGAACGGTCCGGCGCCGTCAATCTGTCGATCCAGGAAGCCGACCGGACCGGCCAGATCGTCCTCAAGACCCAACACATCACCTGCGGATTCGGGGACCAGTCCCTGATCCGGGATTTTACCACCGTGATCATGCGCGGGGACCGGGTCGGCATCCTCGGGCCGAACGGCTGCGGTAAAACCACCCTGCTCCGGCTCCTGCTCGAACCCGAGGCCCCGGTGGACGGGTCCTTCCACCGGACCGGAACGGTGTCCCACGGCACCAATCTCCAGATCGCCTACGCGGACCAGCTCCGTGCCCGCCTTGAAGAAAACCTCTCCCTCGCGGACAACATCGCCAACGGCCGTGAATTTGTCATGATCAATGGGTTGCGCCGCCACATCATCGGGTATCTTGGTGACTTCCTGTTCCCGCCCGATCGTGCCCGCCAGCCGGTCAGTTCCCTGTCCGGCGGCGAACGCAACCGCCTCCTGCTTGCCCGCCTGTTTGCCCAGCCCTCCAACCTGCTGGTCCTTGACGAACCGACCAACGATCTTGACCTCGACACCCTGGAACTCCTCGAGGAGCAACTGGCCGCCTATACCGGGACCGTCCTGGTGGTCAGTCATGACCGGGCGTTCCTCAACAACGTGGTCACCGGCATTCTGGCTTTTGAGCCGCATCCCCCGGGCCGGTCGGACCCCTGGCTCGAACCCGGCCAGGGCTGGTACATCAACGAATATGCCGGCGGATATGATGACTGGGCACGCAGTCGTCTCAGGCCATTGGCCCCGGCACCGGTATCGGTATCGACCCGGGCGCCGGCCCGCACCGTCGCCCCGCCGGCACGGAAGCGGCTCAACGAGAGGGAACGCCGGGAACTCGCCGTGTTGCCCGGCCGGATCGAGGCCTTGGAAGAGGAACAGGCCCAATGGCAGGGCCGCATGGCGGACCCGTCCTTCTACCGCCAGTCCGGCGACAGCATTGCGCGTGCCCGGGAACGCAGTGCTGAAATCGCCACCGAACTCGAAGCCGCCTACCGCCGCTGGGAGGAACTGGAAGCACGGGGAGAACCCGGCGGGTAAACACCCGTTGAGGCGAGTATTCAGTGGCAAAGACGCCAGATGGAGCGATGCAAGAGACGAGGTGTCAGGTTTCGGGTGTCAGGTCGGAATGTGTTGTCGGAAGCACGTTATCTCACCTGAAACCCGACACCTGGTGTCTCAGATCAGACCATACTTTCCGGCGACTGAACACTATCCCCATCTGAACACTGAACACTTCTCCACCCTCCCCCCCTGTCCCTTGATATTTCCCTTGGCATTGCTATGGATTTTCGGAAGAGTCTGGTAAGGAAAAGGAGTGCCACCATGATGAAGATGGGGATTGTCGGAGCGGAAAATTCGCATTCGTGGAGTATGGCGGCAGAAATGAACGTGGCAAGGAAAGTGCCCGGGTTCCGGGTCACGCACATCTGGGGTGAGACGGACGAGTTTGCCCGGATCGCCGCCGAACGCGGGAAAATCCCGAACATCGTCAAACGGCCGCAGGACATGATCGGCAAGGTGGACTGCGTCATGATTGATCACCGGAACGGCAACCATCACGTTGCCGCGGCAAAGCCCTTCCTGAAAGCCCGGGTGCCGGTCTTCGTTGACAAACCCATCACCCTTTCCGTGGCGGAAGGAAAGCGCCTCCTGGCGTATCGCAAGGCATGCCGGACCGTACTGACAACCATGAGTTCCGTACCCCACCAGGCCTGCATAAGAGCTTTCCGGAAAGAACTGGCGAAACTCGGTGATATCCAAACCGTGCACCTGGCCGGCCCAGGCGATGCCAACAGCCCGTATGGCGGTATTTTCTTTTACGGAATCCACCAGGCCGACCTGATGTGCGAACTCTTTGGTACGGATCTCCGTGATGCCACGGCCATCAAGCAGGAAGGACGTTTCAACGGAATCGTGCGGTATCGTAGCGGGCTGACCGTGACGATCAACATGGCGGCTGTTAACGGTTTCTCCATTGCTGCGGTCGGCTCAAAGGGCGGGTTCTACGCACCCGTGGTATTCGACAAGCAGATGGGATTGCCGGTAGCCCGGATCATCACCCGGATGTTCCGTTCAGGCAGGGAACCGTACAACCAGGCCCGCATGCTGGCGCCGATCGCCATCCTGGAGGCCTTGGACCGGTCGATCCGATCCGGCCGTACCGCACCGGTCAAGCAATAGGAGTCGAAAGGCGAGTATGAGGTGTCAGGTGTCTGGTGTCAGGCAAGAACCTTTCCGATCTATTCCTACCTGGCACCTCATCTCCTGCCTCGTTCCCACTGAACATCGAACAAGGAACGTTCAACGTCCAGCTTCCCTCTTTGTACGTTCGGGGTTCCTTGTTCGATATTGAATGTTCCGGTACCAATGGTTATCGGTGCCTGTCCCCGTCCGTTCCCGGTATGTCCCGTCACTCCCCCGGCCAGGGTTCGCGCGGGGGCACCGGACGAAGGATGTCGGCATACAGGCCGATCTTCTCAAACGGAATCGGCTGAAAGCCCGGCAATTGCTTGAACACGGCGGATTCCGGCTTCAGCCGGAAATCCCCGGCGGCGGCATTGACAAACCCCGGATCGGCATTCGTGACGCACATCTCGTGGGGCGCATACTGCCAGGACCCGCTGGAGACTTCACCGCACTTGACCATCAGGTTGAGTCGCGCGCGGTTCACCCGCGGCTTGCCGGGTTCCGGATCCATGAACCCGATCAGCTCCGGATAGCGGGTCGTATAGGGAGGCCGGGTAATGTCGACTTCCTTAAGCAGCTTGTCCGCCCAGTTCCACCCTTCCCGGTTCTCATTGCCCTTCACTTTCGAGATCCAGCGTTCGTCTTTCCAGGGTGAGGATCCGAGGGCGCGCGCGCATTCGATGAAGATATTGTTTTCCGCCTGGTTCTCGTGGCCGCCATGTGAGAACACGGAACCAAACGACGAGGTCTTGCCGTGCGAGCCGCAACGGTAGAAGACATTGCCGATGACCCGGTCACCGCCGTCACCATCATCGAAGTAGATGGCCGCGTTGCCGTGCCCCATGTGGACACCAATGTGATGCCAGAAATTGTACCGGATGATGTTGCCGCGGCAGGATGGATTACGGCCCTTGTAAAGCGCGCCGCAGTCGTCGGTTTCGGTACAGACGTTGCGCACGATGTTGTATTCAAAAACATGGTCGTTGCCGGAAAGGTGGACCGCCTCGTGCGGACTGTCGTGGATCAGGTTGTGGGCGGCCCGGTGCCCCACCCCTTCGAGCCGCAGGGCATCCGAATAGGTCAGCTTGTGGCTCGCAAAACGCCAGATGTGGTTGTTGACGGCCGCATGGCCACCCGGCCTCAGCGTCTTACGGTCCCCCCCGGAAAGCGTAATCCCCCCCTTGCCGGTATCATGGATGTCGCAGGCTTCGACCGTGTTGGATGTCCCGCCCGTAACCACGATCCCGATATCCGTCACATTGCGGACCTGGCAGGCCCGGATCGAGACCGCCTGCGAGTCCCGCACCTCGATCCCGTTGCCAATCGTTGCGTCGATGGTAAACCCGTGCACGACCAGGTTTGAGGCCTGCTTTACCGAGAGAACCGGGGCTCGCAGCATGGACAGCGTAATGCGTGCGCCGTCCAACGGGGCCGGCGGCCAGAAGTACAGGGTGCCGGTCTTCCGGTCGATGAAGTATTCTCCCGGCTGATCCAGTTCCTCGATCACGTTGAAGGCATAGTACCGGCGGGGGGACGGATTCCCCTGTTTGACGCTGTATACCGCCTGCCGGACAAACCGGATCTGTCGCGTCGCAAGGTCGATGGCCTGTACCTGGAGAATCTCCGCATTCCAATCAAAGGCCCAATACCCGTGCAACCAGACCCCATCCTCCACCTTCCAGCGGGCGGGCCGGTCGCCGGAGTATTCGAAAACGCCCGGTTCCGTCCCGGTGTAGTCCGATCCCGTGGACACGATCCTGGCAATATGGGTCCAGCCCCGGTCAGGCCATCGGGCCAGGGTCATGCGGGTTTCATTGAAGAAGAGTTCCGGCACGGCCGGCCCACCGTCATGCTTGACGGGATACGACCCCAGCGTCTGGATCCCCAGCTTCCCCAAAACCGCCTGTAAGACATGACCCCGTACCGCCGGGTCCAGTCGTTCCGCCAGTCCGGCATCCGGCACGCGGGTGAAAGCTTCGGCCGGCAACTCGACGCTCCCGCCCAGTATCACCGGCTCACCGGGAATCGCCCGGAACACAACCGGCGCACCGGGGGCATGACCGGAATCCTGCACCCCCAATTCCAACGATCCTGAAAGCGGGTAGAATCCGCCGTGAACGGCCACCGTGCCCCCACGCACGGGATCCGATGACCGGCTCTTCCGGAGCGCATCCCGCGCTTTCTCCAGGGTTTGAAACGGACCATCGGTCAGGCCGTGGTTTGGAACCGTCAGGGTGCCGGACCACGCATCGTTGCCGGCGGTGGACACGTAAAAGTCGGCAACCGGCATTTCGGCCGCTGCCAACAGCGGCATCGCCGAAACAACCACGCAACTCAAACCGGCGGAAAGCTTGCGAATGGTCATCGTTTTCATCTTCCTGCGGGCTGATGTATCACGTGCGGTTTGCGGTGAGCCGTCTTCCGTTGCGCTACAGCAACGGCGACAGCAGACGCACAACCCCCTCGAGGAATTCAATCATCACGTTGGTTTTCCGGATCCCCGTGAACGACTGGCTGATGAGTCCGTCAATCCACCGCTCCAGTTCATTCAGCAACCGCGTATCATAGATGAACATCGCAATCTCGTAGTTGAGAAAGAAACTGCGGACATCCATGTTCATCGAACCCACGATGCACAGGCTTGTATCCACCAGGATCACCTTGCCGTGCATCACCCCGGGCTGGAACTGGCAGACCACCGCCCCGCTTTCGTGCATTTGCCGGAGATAGCTTCTCCGTACCAGGTCGGCCAGCCGGTGGTTCGAAACCTCCGGCACCACGATCCGCACATCGACGCCGCGCTTGGCCGCCATGCCGATCGCCTTGAGCAACATCTCGTCGGGGATGAAATACGGCGTTGTGATCCAGACGCGTTGACGGGCGGTAAACAGGGCCGTGAGGATGCTCTCGTAGAGCGGATCGCCGTCAACATCCGGTCCACTGGGCACCAGTTGCAAGGCCGTGGCGGCATTGCCGGCTATCGGGCCGGGCCCGGCTTCCGGTACCGTGGATTGCCCGGCGGCGAACTGCCAGTCCGAACAGAATACCTGGTGCAGGTCCGCCACCACCGGTCCCTTCACAATCATCGACATGTCATACCAACGGCGTTTGTCGACGGTTGGGCCCATGTATTCCTGCGCGATGTTCATGCCGCCGAACAAGGCGGTGGCCCGGTCCACGATGACCATCTTGCGGTGGTTGCGCAGGTTCGCGCGCCCCCGGAATGGAAGGTGCATCATCGGCATGAAATAAGCCAGGCTCCCCCCGTTCGCCAGCAAGGGGGCCACCTGCTTCCGCGAGGTGCGGAATGATCCCAGCGCATCCAGCAGCAGCCGCACCCGCACACCCTGCCCGGCCTTGCGCGCAAGGGCCGCCAGCACGGAATTCCCGGTCTTATCGTTCCCCAGGTAGAAGGTGGTGACATCAATGCTCGTCCGGGCCTGCTCGATAAGATCCATCAATGCCGCATAGGCTTGCTCGCCCGTCGCCAGCAGCGACGCCTCATTTCCGCTGCGCAAGGGGAAGATGCTGCGAACCCCCTGCTCCGCCGACGGTTCCACCGTCCTGCCTGCGTCAGCGGTCAGGAAGCCCTTGATGCGGGTCATGCGTCTCATTTTCCGGCCGCCCAGGATGATATAGGCCGGCACACCGACATACGGGACCAGCAGGATGGCCAGCAGCCAGGCCACCGTGCTGGAAGGCGATCGCTGGGTGCGGTTCTGGTAGACCAGCAGCATTACCGCGAGGAAGAACCCGATCATCGGGAGGATATTGAATATCAGCCAGTAGAGCTTGGTCATGTCAGGTTCGTTCACTTTCCACGAGCAGGGCTGCATGATCGGATAGTTGCTTCCACGCCCCCCGGTAATGCGTGGTGCATTGCCGGGCCGACAATCCGCGGATGTAAATACGGTCGAGCGGCAGCAGCGGCAGGTGCGCCGGAAAAGTCCGTGCCTTCCGTCCCGAGATTTCCGTGGCCGCATCCTTGAGGTTGAGCCGACGGGCGAACTCGTCCACCCCGTCCCCGCGCCAGTCGTTGAAATCGCCGGCCATGATCATCGGCGCATCGTGCGGGATGCGCCGATCGATGAAGTCGGCATGCAGGCGCAGCTGTTTTTTACGCGACGCGGCGAAAAGTCCCAGGTGAATGCACAGGCAATGCAGCGGGTCCCCGCCATCGGGCAGGTCCACCGCACCATACAGGAACCCGCGCTGTTCCATCCGGTTGGTGGTGGTATCGATCTGTTCGGAATGAACAATGGGAAACCGGGACAGGATGGCATTCCCGTGATGGCCGTGCGGATACAGGGCGTTCTGGCCATAGGCATGGTGGGCCCAGACGGAATCGGCCAGGTATTCGTGTTGTGCCTGATCCGGCCAGTCATGGTGGCGGGCCGCCTTGCGGGTATTCTGACCGACCACCTCCTGCAGGAAAACCACATCGGCATGGGTTGAACGGATCGCGTCACGCAACCGGTGCAGCACGAAATGGCGATTCCCCAGGGAGAACCCCTTATGGATATTGACGGTGAGGATGCGCAATGTCTGCATAGGGAAGATGTCACTCCGGTTCTTTCACACACCGGCCTTTCAGGACGCCACCCGGACGAATCCAACATGCTCGCAGGGCCCCATCAAGTCAACGCTTAACCGCCACCGGTTACAGCCGGAAAAAATGCAGCCCCGCTCTACGAGCGGTCCCGCTGGTTTTCCATCGGTATACGGGAAGAGGGTGGGCACAACAGGATTGTGAACCTCCTCTTCCGACTCATTCCTCCAGCGGGAGAGTGGTCTCCATGTCGGCTTGCGGTGGTTCGTTCAAACCGGTTTTAGGGACATAAGGAACGGCTTTCATCGGAGTTTCATCTCCCGCCGGGGCCAACACCCCTTCCTCCACCAACCGGTCATCCATCTCCTGGGTCAAAGGCATAGGCAATGGCAATGGCGGCCCCTTCGCTCCTCCTGCCCGAATCAATTCCAACTGGTACGATTCCAACTGCTTCTTCAATTCTTCCGGTATTATTGTAGGAGCCTCCCCCATTTGCCGGCGACGTTCCTCAAGCTCGGCCATCCTTTGTCGGCGACGCTCAGCATAGTTGTTTGTTCCGGAGGGCAACGTATGGACCTTGTGGAGTGAACCCGGCATGCAAGGTGCCGGGGAATCGGGTTTTCGGTAACGGACGGGCAATCGCCGGTCCAGGAATTACCTATCAGGGACGGGAGGGGTGTTGTTCAGCCGGTGGGGGTGATAGTTTGTCTGTCCCTGGGTTAGAGAATGTCAGTTACCGATCGAGAAGGCGATGCAACTGGCCGGCTAAATAGAATGGGACGGACAGCAAGCGGTACAGAACCGGCACACCTTCCGTCGTTTTGACGTTGATCATGGCGGCGGAGGGCCTGTCGGCGTTGATCCGCACCGCCAGATCCAGGCGCCGAATCGCCATGAATTGGTGCAACGACTTGAGGGTTCCCGTCGTTCCCGCCTTGACCTCGACGGGGATGATCCGGGATCCGTGTTGGACCAGGTAGTCCACTTCGGCCACGGCGCCTTTCCGATCACTGCTCCAAAAGTAAAGGGCGCGCTCGGCAAAATGGGGGAGAGCGGCGCGGAGAACCTGTCCCACCGATTGTTCGGCCAACCCTCCCTCGTTCACCAGGACCAGGTCGGCCAAGTCCGAGACCCGCTGCAACGTCAGTCCCAGGGCCGCGCAGACCAGCCCGGAATCGAGGAAAATGACTTTGAAAACCCGTTCCCGGATATCTCCCCCCAAGGGAATGCCCATTCCCGTGGTGGCCTGCACGCGAGTGGCCAGACGGGCGCGGCAGAGCAGTTCCAGCGCTTCTCGTATGGCGGTGCTCCTTTCGCCGTCCGCCACACGGGAGTATTTGAAAGTTTGACCCAGCATTCTGGGGATGGATTCCATGACTCGTCCCATACGTTCGACCGGAAGACGCCGCGAGTACTTTGCGAAATCGTCGCGGTACGTGCCGAGCAGAGACTGCTGGAGTTCAGCGCACTCCAGCAACGACCGGTGGTCGATCCAGCATTGCGCGACTTTCGGCATGCCGCCGACGATCAGGAAGTCGCGATAACACTCGGACAGACGGACATGCGCAACCTCCTGGAATGGGGCGTCGAACGTCCATTGCACGACTTCCTTGAGCAGTTCCTCTTCTCCAACCGCCTGGAGGAATTCCTCGAAATTCATGGGCTCCAGATGAAGATAGGCGATCCGTCCCACCGGCATGCTGAAGGCGTGGTCGGCCAATACGAAATCCAGCAGCGAGCCCGCGGCGATGACCGGCAGTTGCGGTAGTTCCTCCGCGAACCAGCGCAGATTGGCAAGAACCTGCGGCATAGCTTGTATCTCGTCGAGGAACAGCAGGGAACGCGGAGGATCGATTTTGTGACCCGCCAGCAGTTCGAGTGCGCGGAGGATCACGACCGGATCTTTGGTCTTGAAGATGCCGGTAACCTCGGTCCCAGCCCGTTCGAAGTTGATTTCGATCAAACGAAGGTCAAGTTCTTTTGCCAGTTGCCGAACGAGCCAGGTTTTGCCTACCTGACGGGCTCCACGCAACACCAAGGGAAGTCGGCCCGCTTGCCCAATCCATTGTTTTAAGTCAGCAGAACTGGCTCTATTCATATCAAAACACTACATCATGGTCATCTTATTGCAATGAAAAAATAAATAGAAGGTCTTATATTGACAGTAAATACATGTTTTAGGAGGTAGACGATTTTTATAAGATTTCGACGATTTGGACAAAATCATCGATTGAACTAGGCCCCAATCACTTCTGGCGCCCCTTCGCATAAGATCCGCTCCGGGCTTTGGGCGTTTCTACTCGCCTGCGTATTCCGGGATTGAACCGGCCGGATAACTCAGGGACACACAAAATATTTGCAGAAATTTGTGGAAATTGCACCTGCTGTTTCCTTTACAGGGTATAGAGGGACCGAATGGTCCGGTTTCGGGGAGGAGACGCCATGAGACACGTTCGGATCAAGGCCGATGGCGCCGGATACTATTACGTCTGTCCCTGAGTATCTAGGGGTTATCTATCAGGACGTGACACAGCCGTTGGGGGGCGATAGTTTGGGTGTCCCTTAGCTTCCCTTTTCCCAAGACCACCGGGGCGTGATCCTGTTTCCTGGGCAAAACACTTGACTTTCGCCCTTGCATCAGACATCGTCACCATTATGAATCCGAAGCTTAACCTACCGCAATCGGACATTCGCGCCTTCTGTGAGCGACATCACATCCGTCAGTTGTCCATCTTTGGTTCGGCTCTAAGACCTGATTTCGGTCCCGAGAGCGACGTAGACGTTCTGGTTGAATTTGAAGAAGCCCATGTTCCAGGCTTCAAGTTCTTTGAAATGGAAATCGAGTTGTCGGAGCTTCTGGGTAGAAAGGTGGATTTGAATACACCATCCTTTCTAAGCCGTTTCTTCCGCGATCGCGTGCTCCGCGAAGCAGAGGTGCAGTATGCTGTCGCCTGAAGATGCCGTCCGACTACGGCACATGCTGGAGGCAACCGAGAAAGCCATGACTTTCTCGAAGAACCGCACCCGTGCTGACCTGGACACCGATGAACAACTCACGCTCGCCTTGACTCGGCTTCTTGAAATCATTGGCGAGGCCGCAGCGGCGGTGAGTGAGTCGGTACGCAATCAGGATACGGGAATCTCGTGGCGCGCCATCATTGGCACCCGGAACCGGCTCATCCATGGCTACTTCGATGTGGATAAGGACATCATCTGGAAAATCATTTCGCAAGATCTACCGCACCTCCTTGCGGAACTCCGCCGCCGGCTTGCCTGACCTACGGCCTTACCAACGTAACGATGGTGCCGGCGGTCCACCGCCGTGGACATGACGGAGCACGTCCCTCAGTGGAGAAACCGGGCGATCTTGCTCTGAAGGGACGGGAGGGTCGTTAATCAGCCGTTTGTCTGTCCCCGGATTCTCGGATTCTCCCATTGGCACAGTGGTGCATATTGTATGAGGCCGCTGAGCTTTATGCCATATGCAGGCTAAAATTGTGTCAACCAAAAGGGAAGCGGATCCGTGTTTTTATACAAGCGCTGGAGAAGACACCATAGCAGTGCTTCCCTCCGGTCCCGGCAGGCAGGATCGGCATACCGGTTCTGCGTTTCGCCGGGATCATTCACCAGATCAAAAAGCTGGCCATATTGCGGGCCGGCAGCGGGATAGACGTTCAATTTCCAGTGTTTCGTCCGAAGCGTCTGCACCGCCATATAGGGACCAAACCGCTTCCCGAAACGCATTGGTTCCAGATCAAACATGTCGGCATACACATTCTCCCTGCCGATGGGTCCGCCGGAACGAAGCGGGGACGACCAGTCTATCCCCTGCACGCCCTCATTCACCGGCAGTCCGAGCAACCCCAGGAGCGTGGGATGCACATCGGTTAACTCCACCAGATCCGACACCCGCCGTCCGGTGTGTTGCCCCCCCGGAAGCCGGATCAAGAGCGGCACCTGCAACGTTTCATCATAATGCAGGGACGGCTTCCGCAAAAGCCCATGATGCCCGAGGAATTCCCCATGATCACTGGTGAAAAGAATGATCGTGTTTTCCTTCTGACCGCTTCGTTCCAACGCCGACAAAACCCTGCCCACGCCATCATCCACCAGGCTGATGCTTGCCAGGTAATGGAGTATCAGGCGACGTTGGACATCCTCCGGATAGCGACACATCTCCCCGATGGCATCTGACGCGGGGGAAGGGATTAGCGCCGCTTCCACATCTCCCGCTGTGGGAGGCAAAGGCAGGGAACCGGCATCATACCGGGCCAACTGATCCTCCGGCGCCTCAAACGGATGGTGGGGCGCAACAAAAGAGCAGAAGGTAAACCAGGGTTGCGCCTGTCCTTTCCGCGCTTCGATGAATTCGGCGGCCTGTCCGGCGATGAAGGTGGTGGGATGATATTCCGAAGGATAATGCGAAACATATAAATCACCCGGCCCCGCGGCGCTCCATTTCTCCGGCTTCCCCTCCAGCAGGGAGGATTGCCCCTTTTCTTTCAGCCACTTTTTGAATTCACCCTGCAGGATATCCTCACACCCCACATACGTCTGGAACCCGTATCGTTCCTTGCAGGGATCCTCGGGAATGGGCGGAATGCCCGCCATTTTCAGAAAACGCCGCCAGTCCAGCGTGGGGGATTCCTCGTGCAGTTCGTTGCGAACATATTGTTCCGGCGTAAAGTGGACCTTCCCGAAGGCCGCCGTATGGAATCCGTTTCTCTGCAGAACTTCCGGGAAGGTCGTCTCCGCGGGCGGCAGGACGCCCATCCCGCGAACGCGCACCGCCGCCGGATAACGCCCCGTGAACAACGAGGCCCGGGACGCCATACATACAGGGGACTGACAGAAGGCGTTCTCAAAAAGAATCCCTTCCGCGGCCAGCCGGTCAATGTTGGGGGTTTGGGCATAGTGCGGCCGCATGCATCCCAGGCAGTCCGCCCGATGCTGATCCGTCATGAACCACAAAACATTCACCGGTGTTCCTCCTGTCTGCGATCCGTCCCCAAGGTTTGCGTGGATCAGGGTGACCCAGGGACAACCTATGCTGACCATCGCCACCCGCTTTTGTAGATATCTCGTCTGTCCCTGGGTTTCTCAAGTCAAGCCAACCCGCCCTATAAACCCGTCACTACTCGGCCGTGAACTTCAAGACTGCGAACCGGCGGCATGTTAGCGGCGTACGGTCAGCGGCTTGTTGGGGCCTCCCATCGCTTCAATCCGTGTTGACCTTTTCCCTTCTATTCGCCGGCCGCGCTGGCCGGCGAGTCCTGTGGAGGCGATTGCCTGCCCCGTCGCGTGTTCATACGCTTGCAGCAGACGCACCAGTTGTGCCTTTTCCAGAACCAGCTTTTTGGTCTGGCCATTGCTTCTCCGCTTTTGGCTACCTCAACACGACAACACCTTCCTCCACGTCCACGGAGAGTCCGGCCATCTCGCCGACGAGTTTCAGGATCTTGTGGAGTGAGACCTTCTGGAGCGTGAGCGTAACCGTGGACTGGTTCTCCCGATCCATCAGCACCAGGTTCACGCCTGCCTTCTCCGCGTCATGCTCCTTGGCGGCGGCCGTGAGGAAACCCACCACATCGGCGAGATTCGCCTCACGCAAATCAACCGCGGGAATGATGATCGAGTCTAGCTTTTTCGTCAGTTCCACCACCTCGGGGTTGATGTTCTCCTGTGCCAGACACGCTCCGGCCACCATCATTGCACAGATCGTTGCGATTGCCTTGTTCATTAAGCGACTCCCCTTTCGAGTACGGTTTGTTCGATTCCGATACTGACCTCTGCCTTGTTTCTCTTCAGGAATGAAGCGCCTGGATTTCACCTGCCGCCGGTAGGCGCCAGGAGTGCCGGCCGCTTGGTGAAGCAATATCGATCCGCAGCGCTTCAGGGTCGTTCTGCCGGATGGCCGCCGTTAACGGTTGCCGCGCATCAAACGACCAGATCGCGGCGAATGTCGCCGCCGCCGCGCAGGTTCTCAACATGAGGGTTGAAGGTTGCGCCGGAAGATCGTTCCCTTCCGGAACCGGATCGGTGGCCAGAATCAGGGACATTTCCGGCGCGCCACGCATCCACAGCAAAACCTGTCCGCCGGCTTCGCCGGCTCGGTAGGGAAGAACGGTCCATTCCGTTCCGGTTTCCTGCCGGACAGCCCGGGACAGGTGCTGATAGCCGCGCCGGGCGCCGAGATCGACCGGTTCACCTTTTCCAACTTCAAATGCCAGATCCGCCGAGCCATGCAGGGCCCAATCCAGTTTCCGTTCACGGTCGGCCGCAACCCGGTAGACATCCACCAGATAGTCCCGTGTCAACAGCACCGACCGCTCCAGCCGGACATCCGGATAAACATTATCGTTCGATACCCGGACGGCACTGAATGCCGGGGTGGCTTGGAAGGCCTCCAGCACGCCATCCGAAATCGAATCGCGCCACAGATCATACTCCCAGATGGAGTCGCCCTCCGCGTCGTAGGGAAACATCGGCGTTTCGTCAACGGTGACGGTATTATGGGCGATCGTTGTCCGGTTCCAGGTCAGATGCCGCGAATCGCGGTAGCCCAGGGAAACGAACGGGGTGTTCGTGAGCAGACGACCGAAGGCATGGATGTCCAGATGCAGGGCGGCCGGAGAACGGTGTCCGGACCAATGCCGTCCCCAGTAGAGATGGATCCCCGGAGCCTCCCGGTCGGCCGGATCGGCCCGCAGAATGGCGGCCCCGTGAACAGGGAACAGCGAACAGCCGGCGATGTGCCGCCCAGCCAGGGAAAAATTGCGGTCGACCGTGAAGGGGGATTCCCCGTCCGGGTAATCCCTCGGTTCGATGCGGACGAATTCCAGTCCGGCATGGTGGCCGCTCAACCAGGGCGGCGGGGGCTGGTCCGCTCGTGCGGCCTTCCCGCCGTTGATCTGTTTAAGCGCCCAGGCATAGCGCGCTTCGCCGTAAACCTCCCATGCGGTGTTGAAGATGGCCCACCAACAGGAGGTTTC
>MHBQ01000071.1:0-2156 GCA_001803315.1 Lentisphaerae bacterium RIFOXYC12_FULL_60_16 | reverse complement strand
TACAGCAGGGCATCGAATGCGGCGGTGAGGGATTTGCGGCCCTTGGGGCCCCATCCGCGATGTTCATCAAACCCCTCGTCTTTCATGCTTTGCGGCCATTCGCGGAGCCAGAGATTAACGCCGCACCGCTCCATCATCCGGAAACATTCGCAGACCAGACCGAGAACCAGTTGATGATAGCCGACGGTCCCCTCCCATTGCATGCCGTCCGCCAGAAAATCATGACGCAGGGTGTGGATCAGTCCATAACGCCATTTGCCCTGGGACAGATACCCATGGAAGGCGTCGTGGATCCACTGTCGATGGCCCAGGGCGATGGCGATGGAGAGCCGCCCGGTGGCGTTCATCACATTGTGATTGTTGCACGCCCGGTGATCGAGATGGTCGAGTCCATGGTGAAACTGCCAGAGCATTCCGCGCAGGGCGTTGTCATCGTCCGGATTCAAGGGGGAAGCCGCCAGCAGATCGTACGCCCGGGCAGCGGCAATGGCCTCATTGTGTTCGTGCCCGGTCCAACGGCTGATTTTTTCCGACGCACCGGCGGCCAGCCGCATGGCTTCCAGGGCCCGCTGGCGGTGTCGGTCATCGCCGGTCAAATGGGCGGCCAGCGCATTGCGGAAGGCCAGATTCAACCAGGGCAGCAGGGGACCGCCCCAGTCGGGAGGTCCCCCCTCGTCCTTGTAGGCCGGCAACGGCTCCTCCAGACGGCAGGCGGTCAGCAGTTGCTTGATGCCCTCCGTGTCGGCGGGTATTCCCTCCTGGATGCGCTGTTTGGCCCGTTCGATCTGGGCCGTCGTGGTAAAAACCCGGGGGGCACCCGGAAAGCCACCGGGCATCACGTGGAACGGGTCGTAATCCAGGCGGGCCAGGATTTCCGGGAAAGCGCGCGGTGTGATGGGATCCGGGTACATGACGAATTCTCCATTCTCAAATCGAAGCATACCGGGAGATGGTGGGCACTACAGGATTTGAACCTGTAGTCACACCCTTGTGTTAATTGGTCGAAACCCTACCATGTGTACAACTACGTGCACAAGATTTTGGATGGGGTGTGAATACAATCCACTACCCCACTCCGAAATCCAGCCCGGTTTATCACGCCGCCCGAACCTCCCCGTACGGCAAATAGCCTCCCAAATTGTTCCTTGCAACAAAGGGGCTTGACACCGGTGGTATCGTTAAGCCGAGTGGTTGTTATTCGCTTCTAAAGCGCCTTAAAGCCGGAGTTGATGCTTTCGAGTGATTCCATGCCTGACAACCAGCAGGAGAAACAAACATGGACCGGTCAAAGATCAATAAACTGGAAGAGTTGATCAACGCTGTGCTGTTCCATGACCTTCAGCTCGCTCGTGCCCTGATACATGCCCGGGTCAATGTGAACGGAAAGAATTGCATGAAAGTTTCTCCGCTTTGTCTGGCAGCTGCGATGGGAAACCTGGCGATGGTGAAATTGCTTCTCAAGGCCGGCGCAAGAATCAACGCCAGAGAGGACAACCTTCGCGCAACACCACTGATTCGCGCTGCCTGGGGCAGTCGACATGGGTTGAATGCGGATCGCAGTTTTCAAGTAATCAAATATCTTGTCCATGCGGGGGCACAACTCAATGCACGAGACCGTTTCGGTCATACAGCCCTGTTTGGTGCCCGCAGTGAGTGCAGGCAAGCCGTTGCTTATTTGACGAATAAAGGGTGCATACTCGACTCGAAGTCACACGTGATATCCAAAGAAATGCGAGGCCGCATGATGGCTGAAGATATCTGGCAGGACATGCGAACCCAAGCATATGAGAATCAGTGGGATAAATACCGTGTAGAAGTCTTACGAAGCCTTTGAATGCCATTCATCACTCAAAGGCCGATACTTCCACGACAGAACAGGTAAGTGAGATAACACAAACAACCCGGAGGAAACCATGTTGGGAGCAATTGCAGGTGACATTGCGGGAAGTCCATATGAGTTTGACCCCGTGACACAGAAGGATTTCCCCCTGTTTGGCCCATCCTGTCGATTCACTGACGACACTGTCCTCACGGTGGCGGTCGCTCATGCCATCCTAAAGGGCAAGGACTATGGCGAATGCATTGGCAGCTTTGCTATCCGTTACCCGAATCGTGGCTACGGCGCCAGGTTCGGGAGGTGGGTTAAGGCCTGGGAT
>MHBQ01000070.1 GCA_001803315.1 Lentisphaerae bacterium RIFOXYC12_FULL_60_16 | reverse complement strand
TTTTGAGGCGGAAAAGGCGGGATTGACCCAGCGTCTGAACGAGGTGGAGCAGGGACGGGTGGCGCTTGAGGCACGACTGGGTGAGGAAGGTAACGATCATCAGACCCGGCAGGTTGCGCTGGAAAATGAGCGCGAGGAATTGCGCACCGCATTGGAAAGTCGCGAGAAGGAGCATCAGAAAGCGGTTTCAGCCTGGAAGAAGCACGAGGCTGATCTGGTTGCCAAGCTGGATGCATCGGCGACTGCCGTGAAGTTGCAGCATCAGGCGGTGACGGAACGAGAAGCAAACGTGAAGCGGCTGACGGCGGAACGCGATGCGATGACTGGAGAGGTCAAGGCGTTTGCCGGTAAATATGAAACGGATAAGGATGTCTGGACCCGGAACCTGAAGGAAGTTGAACAGGGGCGGAATGCGCTTGAGATGCAGTTGGTCGGGTTGCAAAAGCAACTGGATCAGCAACCGTGCCCCGACAAGCAGCAGGACACGGCATTATTGGCGGAGATATCGCGTTTGGAGCGGGAATTAGGTCTTGCACAACAACGGGTTTCCGACATGGAGTCTGTGATTCGTCAGGGGCGTGAGATGGTCGAGCACTCGGCGGAAAGCCATGCCTTGGAAGTGCAGGTGTTGCGGCGCAAAGTGGCTGATTTGACTGCCAGTCTTGATTTGTTGCACGTGGATCACGATACGCATCAGGATGCGTTGCGTTCGGCTGTCCAGCGTGAACGGGATCAATATGAAACCCTACGTTCACAATTACTTGAAGAACGTAACGCATTGCAGCAACAAACTGAGGTGTTACAGCGTCAGGTACAGGAGCTGACTCGTTCGGCGGCTGCTCGCGATCAGGAGTGGTTGCGTCGGGTCAGTGACCAGGCAGCTTGCGAACGTGCTGTGTCTGACGAATTTACTGAAACGAGCGCCCGGCAACAAAAAGAGATTTATCGTTTGCAGGAGGAACTGGAAGCCATGGCACGCCAGGCAAAAACATCAGCAGATACCATGGAAAAACAACCGGATGCCCGTCTCGAATCCATGGAGCGGGAGTTTCATTCTTTGGAGCAGAAACTTGTGGAAATACGCACTTCAAACGATACCCGTGAAGTGGAGTTAAAAGCGCAGATAGAATCACTCGAACAGGATCGCCAGCTTTCAACCGATCTCCTGGACCGTGCACAAAAGGCTTTGACCCTTCAACATGAGGAGTCGCGCCGTCTGCAGGAGGTGGCCGCCATACGTGAACGCGGATTAGTTGACCGCATGGAAGGGTTCCGCAAGGACATCATGTATTATGCAACCACCCTGGATGCGTTAAAACAATCCCAGCAGCAACGGGAGCAGACAATTGTCGAACTCAAGGCGAAGGTGCCACCGGCAGAGACGGCGATTAAGCCGACCATTCCCGGGGATGCCGCAACGGGCCTGGTGCTGCCGGATAAAGATGTTACGTGGTACTTGAAGGGTCCGGAGGGTGAGATATTCGGTCCCGTTCATGAGTCGGTCATGCAGGAATGGGGGATGACCGGACGAGTTGGCCCTGAGCATCAGGTTTCACATGATCAGGTGGAATGGCAGGCGGCTTCCTCCCTGGATTTCATGGAAATGGAGTGGTGGGTTCCGACCCATGATGGTGGATGGTATGGGCCATTACCGGTTCCGGTCGTTTTGGAGATGGTCAAGCAGGGGATGCTGAAGCTGGAAACCCCGATACGTTGGTTGGGACGTGAACCATCATGGACCGTGCATCAACTTGAACAAGCGATGGCATCCGGACTGTTTGAAACGATGCGAGACCTTCGCGCGACAGTCAAGGCGCTCAGTTGGGAGGTGTCGATGCTGGCCCGGACTCGCGGGATGGTGCCCCCCCAGGCGGTTCGCAAGGTGCTTGGCCAACGCGTTCCTGCGATTTGACCTGTTGCCATGTTTTGTCCAGGATCTCCGGTGATTCGGTAGCGATCGCCTTGCCGGCACCGCGCAAATTCGTTTCCATGGCTTCATAGCGTCTGGTGAATTTTGCCGTTGCGTGGTTCAACACGTCTTCCGCCTGCAGGTTCAGGAACCGGCACATGTTGACAAGCGTGAAGAACAGATCCCCCAGTTCATCGGCAATCATCGACGGTTCGTTGGCCGCCATTGCATGGTCGAACTCATGGATTTCTTCGTGAAGCTTCCGGCTGACATCCTGGACACACGTCCAGTCGAAACCAGCCCGTGCAGCACGTGCCTGGACGCGTTGCGCCTTATGCAGGGCCGGTAAATGCCGAGGAACTCCGGCGAGCAGGGGGCGAGGCGATGATGTTTCGGATGCCTTGATGGTTTCCCAGTTCCGCAGGACCTGATCCGGGGTGCTGGCGTCCACGGATCCAAACACATGGGGATGGCGACGAATTAATTTTTCAGAGAGGTGATCCGCCACCTGGTGGATGTTGAAAGTCCCTTGTTCCCTACGGATTTCCGCATGCAGAAGAACTTGCAGAAGAACGTCGCCCAGTTCATCCCGGTGATGATCCGGATTGCCGGAATCAACGGCATCAATTAATTCATAACATTCTTCAATCAGGAAGGGTTTGAGTGTTGCAAGGGTTTGTTCACGGTCCCAGGGACAGCCATCAGGACCACGTAAAATTTCGATTATCCGGATTAATCGGGGGAACCCGTGTAGATCATTCATGTCGGGATGCGGCGTCACATCCTGGCCAATCGTTGACTGCGGCGCACGGCGCAGAAATCCTTCCCACACATGGAACAATGATCGTTTTCAGTAACCGTAAGGTCTCGTGTGGCTTGATAACGGTTCCGGGCGGTTTCCGGATCAAGGGAGAGGTTGAATACCGTTTCCCAGTCCATGGCCATGCGCGCATCAGAGAGGCGATTGTCGCGATCCTGTTCGTTCGGTAACCCGCGTGCTATGTCGGCGGCGTGCGCGGCGATTCGGAAGGCTATGATCCCGGTGCGGACTTCATCTGACGTCGGCAGACCGAGATGTTCAGCGGGGGTTACATAGCAGAGCAGGCAGGCGCCATGGGTGGCGGCAATGGTTGCTCCGATGGCCGCCGTGATGTGGTCGTAACCGGGGGCTGCATCGGTGACGATAGGTCCCAGGACATAGAACGGTGCACCGGCGCACACCTGATCCTCCCGTTGCATGTTCATGGCGATTTGATTGAGTGGAACATGTCCGGGGCCTTCCACCATGCACTGGACGCCCTGCGCACGGCATCGTTTTACCAGTTCGCCCAGAACATCCAGTTCCGCGAACTGGGCTTCGTCGCTGGCATCGGCCAGGCAACCGGGGCGCAGCCCATCGCCAAGGGAAACGGTGACATCATGTTGCCGGCAGATGGCCATGAAATCATCCCACCGTGAATAATAGGGATTATCACACTGATGATGGAGCATCCATTCCGCCAGAATGGCTCCACCACGGCTTACGATCCCCATTTTCCTTTTTTTCGCCAGTCCGATGTGATGGTTTCGGATGCCGGCATGCAGGGTCATGAAATCGACTCCCTGTTCAGCCTGTTCACGGACCACATCCAGCAGGAGTTCGGCGCTTAGCCGTTCAACGTTGCCGTCCACACGTTGCAACGCCTCATAGACCGGGACCGTCCCGAACGGAACCGGACAGGCGGACAAGAGCGTGTGCCGGAGTGTGGTCAAATCGGGCCCTACACTGAGATCCATGACGCAATCGGTTCCGGCTGCAAGGGCAACCGACAGCTTGGCAGTTTCCGAATCCAGTGAGGAACAGGTGGGTGATCGGCCGATATTGGCATTGATCTTGGTCCGATACCGGCGGCCGATGACCGCTGGCTTAAGATTGGCATGTCCAGGATTGGCAGGAATAACCGCGTGACCGGCGGCTAGGTCTGCACGGATGATGTTGACATCCATGTGTTCCGAAGCTGCAGCGGCATGCATGGCGGGGGTTAAAATACCGGATTGTGCCGATTCCATCTGGGTGGGCATATCAGATTTGCTCCGCGGGGTGGGGGAATGATTCGTGGTTTTATCGTTTCGATTGAGGATCGTGTTCTGTTATCTGTCTGGTTTATGTATGTGCAATATCCCGTATGCGGATTCCTCCAAGACGTTGTCGGGAATTACCGGCTCGAACACACACCCAAGTCCTTATAGGTCGAAGCGTTTGTTGCGTCAATGCCAAAGCCGTCTGGCCGGTGATTCGGGAACAAACAGACAAGGTCATGCCCTGGATGGCAGGGGCGCTGATGTGCCGGGTTGGATGAGCATGATGTCGCTGTCGGGGACCTCTGGGCGCAAGGTGAATTGAGCCAGACTGGCCGGGATCAGGCAGGAGTCTCCGATCGACCGTGAAACCTCATGAAGGGGGGAATCGGTTAGGATCGACACGGCACCCCGTGTAACGTGCAGAATCGAACAACATTCACCGGAGTGATGTAGGGAGCATTCGCGGGCCAATTGAAGACGTTCCACGTTGAACCAGGGAGATGTTTTCAGGCTGCAACGGTTGTTGGGTCCCTTTCCGGAGCGCGGGATGGGGACACACCGAGGGTCGCCGGTATCCTCAAACCGGATTACCTGCATGGCGGATTCGATATGCAGGGGTCTGGAAACTCCATCAGGCGCTTTTCGGTTCCAGTCGTACACCCGGTAGGTTGTATTTGAATTTTGTTGAATTTCAAGGATCAGACAGCCCTTACCGATGGCGTGCAGTCGTCGGCCCGGAATAAAGAACCCATCGCCGGGATGAACCGCCCATTGATTCATGTACTTGTCGGCTTCACCGGCTTGAATGGCATGGCGGAACGTTGCGGGAAAAATCGGTTTTGTGAATCCGGCAAAAACCATGGCGGTTTTGTCCGATCCCTCCAGGATAACCCACATTTCAGTTTTCGGCTCAGTCGGCGGGTTGCTCTGACTTTCATCGGGATGGACCTGTACGCTGAGCGTATCATGCGCATCGATGATTTTGATCAAGAGCGGGAAAGGTCCGGGGCGAACGGCGGAACCGACGAGGCGTGTTCCCCAATCGCGTACCAGGTCTCCGAGGGAATTGCCGGCCAGAGGGCCGTTTTGACATATCGACATGCCGTCCGGTCGATCCGCTATTTCCCATGATTCTGCACAGCGTGCAGGGGCCGTCGAACGATGGAATTGTCTGGCAATACGGGTCCCACCCCAGACGTAATCCTTATAGACGGGCTCGAAATAAAGCGGGTACAAGGCGTTCATTGGTGATTGACTCAATAGTCGCTTCGAGGGAACGGGGCAAGAAAAATGTTGAGCGTATGCTTCCGGCCCGTTAGGTTAACGGGTATGACTTTCAAATCTTATGGGGTGTTGCTTTGTTGTCTGTTCCCTGCCTGCTCATCGATGATGCACGGATATCGTGCGGATCAGGCGCGTACGCAAATGGAGCGTGGGCAACAACAGGCTGATTTTGAACGGATGCAACAGCAGGTTCAGGAAGTTGAATCAGGGCAACAACTGGCTTTACAGTCGTCTGAAGCGGTGCGCCAGGAACTCATGCGTGAGATCAGCAGGCTTCGTGACGAGTTGACCACGCTTAAACAGGAGCTGGTGGCTTTACGGGCTTCACAGGCAGGGCTTCAGCAATCCGTGGTGGATGAACTCAGTCCCCGGATAGCGGTTCTGCTTCAGCAGGCAATGCGTCCTTCTGCAGGAGGTCGCACGGGGCGATCATCCGGTGCGGGAGGCCGTGAACATGTCGTGGAACCGGGGCAAACCCTGTCCCGAATAGCCGTCATGTTCAAGGTGCCTTCCAGCAGGATCATTGAAATCAACCAGTTGACGGATCCGGACCACCTGAGGGTTGGTCAACGTTTGATTATTCCTGAATAGGCAGGGGAATTCTCCAGGCAACGGGTTGTCCGGCATGATGCAGGGGAATTTCCAGGGGGACCGTTCCTGGCGTTGGTGCGACGTCATCCTGTCCCATGATGGCCAGTTCTTCCAGGACGGGATCGATGGGGGTGGTGGATGCCGTGGTTTGTGGCGAGGCTGCCATCGTTTCAAAACGAGTAGCCATGGCCGAGTTTTCCTGTTTGATCGATTCCATCAGGGCCTTTAATTCCTGTATGGCGGTTGCCTGTTGAAGTCCCTGACGGGACAGGTCTGCCTGCAGGCGTTCTTCGGCCGTCTGCTGCCGAAGGACGACGTCGTGAATGGCCGTGCGTGTCTGCGCGAATTCAACGGGGTCGAAGGCCGTTTCAGGCGGGGTTTCTTTCCGGAGTGAGGAATCCACCATGGACCGTATGCCGGAAAGGTCGTTTTTAAGATCCCGTATTTGAATATAAAAGGCTCCACCGAGTATGCTGGTTGCGATCAGGAGCAGTAGCGTAAAGGCCAGTACGGTGGCGCGTAAACGTGTCCGGGCGCGCTGGCGTTCTGATTCGATAAAAACCTGAAAGGCCTCCAGGACAGGCAGGGGTTCCCGTGCCGCTGCGGAAAGCGACGCGGGCGGGCGCGCGACGGGCACCGCCCGGCGCACACGATCCGGGAGGGAAACGGGAGGAACCTTCATGGTGTCATAACCTGTTGGCATATGCCGGCATGGCCTACTTCAAGCGAATCCACGGCCGTGTCTTGAACAAGGGCGACTTGCCGTTTGTCTCATCCGGTGGCGTGGGTGGTGTTTTGGTTGGTCGATCCGATCGTTCCTCGGCGTGGGTGGTTGGGCCGGCTTCCCGTGTTTCCTTCCATACTTCCAACTCCCTTTCCGCTTCGGCTTCAATGACCGAAAGCGGCTCGGGCGTAGCGGGGCGAACCGGAGGTTGGGGTAATGTCGATGGGGTGGGCCGTCTGGATTCGATCAGCGATTCGGCTGTTAATGCACGGCGCGCGGCTTCCGGGCGTGGCGACATCCTGGATTCGAGTTGGGAAGTCTTCCGGACCTGGAGCAACTCGCGTTGGCACTGTTCCAGCTTGGTCGTGGCGCCACGCCAATCCTGTTGCAATTGCTCGATCCGCCGGTTAAGGATTTGTTCCTTGCTCCTCCAGCGCGACACCTCGTCATCATAAAGTTTCTTCTGTTGGGCGATTTGCTGGTCACGTTGACGCAGCGTGCCGGTGGTGTCCTGCAGGTTTTTCCGTTGTTGAAGCAGTTCGATTTCCCGTTGGCGCCGCTGCTCGCGTTCTTCATCACAGAACTTCTTCTGCTGTTCCAGCCTGGCCATCACCACTTCGCGTTCCTGCTGAAGTTGTTCAACCTG
This sequence comes from Lentisphaerae bacterium RIFOXYC12_FULL_60_16, assembly GCA_001803315.1. GTDB lineage: Bacteria > Verrucomicrobiota > Kiritimatiellia > UBA8416 > YA12-FULL-60-10 > YA12-FULL-60-10. Next base: position 30,207 of record MHBQ01000070.1, on the reverse strand, counting down.
TTGTTGGAGATCCTCGATCTTGAGTCGGGCCCGTTCCGCCTCATCCTCTAAATGAATTTTCTGTTGTTCAAGCTGGCGGGATGTCTGATCCAGTTCCTGGTTTGCCGCCTGGTGGGATTCCCGCAATTGGGTGAGTTGCATCTGGAGCTCGGATTCCGTTTGCTGGTTCCGGGCACGCTCATCATCCTGCTGGATGCGTTGTTGTTCAACGTCCTGGAGAGTTTCTTCGAGCTTGATCGCGGCCGAACGGTATTCCTCCTGGAGTTGGTCGAACCGGTTGGAGAGCTCGTCGATCTCGTGCTGATAACGATCGTGGGAGGCTTGTGCGAGTGCCCGTTCCTGTTCCAGTTCCTGGGTAAACTGGCTGCAGCGGTTTTCCAGTTCGAGCCGGAGCCGTTCCTGTTCGGTCATTTGGGTTTCAAGGGCCGAACGCCGCTGGGATTCGTCATCCACCTGTTTGCGGAATAATTCGAGCTGATCGTCCCGCTCGCGCGCGCGCTGTTGTTCTTCTTCGATTCGTTTTTCCAGTGCCACCAGGGCTTGTTCCTTGCGCCGTCGTAATTGCTGCTCTTCGGTTACGAGCTTACGCTGGCGTTCGATCTCCTCGGAACGTTGCTGGGTACGGTGTTTTTCGGATTCGAGCTGCTTATGTAGTTGTGCCACTTCCGCCGTGAGTGTTTCGACGTTCTGGCGGGCCTCTCCCAGCGCAAGCTGGAGGGTGTTTTCACGGGCAGCCGATTCCTCCTGGAAGGCGGTGTACGTGATGCGTAGGTCGCGTAATTCGGTTTCACGTTGATCGATTTGTCGTCGCAGGGATTCGACTTCCCCCCGTTCCGATTCCATCTGTCGGGTCAAGGCCTCAAGCTGTTGCCGCAATTGATCGGCTTCGATCGATACCTCGTTCTGTTTATGCCCGACTTGTTCCTGGAGAAGCCGGATGGCCTCGCGTTGGTGTTGGGCCTCCTCCTCGGCCCGGTGTGTTGCGGCGTCGGCCAGTTCAAGCCGATGGGTGAACTTTTCGGTTTGTGTCTGGAGAAAGCGTTCCTTTTCCTTGAGGCGTTTGTCGGCTTCCGCCTGGAGACTGCGGGATTGACGCAGGGCTTCCTGGGCTTCCTGAAGCTGTTTCAGGATGGATTCGTGTTCCTTCTGGAGTTGCTCAAGTTGCGCGTTGAGAACAGTTTCCTTTTGTTGCGTGTTGGCTTCGGTGGACCGGTAACGATCCAACAACTGGGCACGTTCCTGGTGCAGCTTTTCCAGGGAGGCGCTTGCCAGTTCGGTGTCGTGTTTCAGTTCCTCCAATTGCTGTTCAACCAGGGTTTTTTCGGCCCGTAGCCGTTCGGTCTCATCCTGGAGGACGCTTTCCTTCTGGTGCGTGTCCCATTGCATCTGGTCCAGATGTGCCATGGCGGCGTCGTATTGTTCCTGGAGGTGATCAAGTTGTTGTGTCAGGTCCTGTTCGCGGTCGCGGGATTGCGCCAGCATCTCCTCGTGGAGCGCCCGTGCATGTTCAAGCTCTTCGCCCTGCTGTTTGGCAAGTTCGGCAGCGTCGTCCCTGAGCTTGGTGATTTCTTCAAGACGAAGTTGTGCTTCGCCAAGTCGCCGGGTGGTGTCGAGGTGTTCAGCCTGGAGCTGATCGAGGCGGTGCAACAGTTCATGATCCGTCTTGGAGCTCCGGTTCTTCAACTCGGCAATCAGGGATCGATGTTGTTCGATTTCGGCTTCGGTTTGTTGAAGCCGTCGACTCTTCTGATCCCGGTCCTGAATCAGCTGGGCGATTTGCTGTTGGAGCTGTTGTGCCTGCTGTTCCAGGGCGGCGGTCTCGGCCTGGTATTGTTCACGGTCGCGTTCAAGTTGTGATTCAAGGGCTTCCACACGGGTGATGGCATCGATCCGGCGGTCATGCAGTTCGCGTTGCCGTGACAAGTCCGCACCGACAAGATCCTGCAGATGCTGGACCCGCGAGTGGACGGATCGTTCCTTCTGGTGAAAGGCCGATCGAATGGATTCAAAGAATTGTCGTTCGTGGTCCAGCTCGCGCATGGCCTCGTCGGATTCCTCGACCAGGATCTGCTTGAGATGTTCAACCCGTGATGTCAGCTGGCTGCTGTCCTTGTCGGCACGGATGCGGGTTTCCTGGTGTTGGTGACGTTCCGCGTCCAGCGCATCGCGGAATTTTGCCAATTCCATGGCAATGGCATCCCGTTCGGATTCGAGTGTTCGGATCCGTTCTTCCAGCCGTTGCTGTTCCGCCAGCGAGGCGGTAAGTTGATCGGCTGCCTGGAGGCGGACCCGTTCGCGTTCGTCACGGATGGTTGAGAGATCGTCGGTATGGGTCGTGAGCTGTGAACGTAATTCGTCCAGTTGATTGGTCAGCGCGGATTCACGGGATTCCGAGGTGGCGAGGGTATCGGTGTGACGGGCTTTCTCGGCTTCAAGTTCCCGGCTGCTTTGATCCAGTGCAGCGGCTTGGCTGGCCAACCGGGCTTCGGCGCCGGCAAGTTGCTGTTGGAGGGTTTGTTCCCGACGGTCGGATTCAAGGCGGGCTTGTTCCCGCTGGGACTTTTCATCACCCAGCGACCGTTCGGTTTCCTGGAGTTTGCGGAGGGTTTCATCAAGGGTGACGGTTGACTCGTCGATTCGCCGGGCCAGATCACCCTGGGCGCGGCGTGCATCCGCGAGTTGGGCTTCGTATCGGGCGCGGTCCGTATCGCGGGCGGCGTTGAGGATGGTCATGTCCTGTTCACGCGTGGCGAATTGATCCCGCAACGTTTGTACCTGGGCTTGTAAATCCTGTTCCCGCCGGACCGCCTCCTGGATGCGCTCCTGGGAGGATGTGGATTCCTTCTGGAGCGCCATCGCTTTCTGTTCGCGCTCCAGCGAGGTCTTGATGACCAGTTGGGATAATTCGTCAACCCGGTTCTGGATGGTGCGCTCCCGTTCCGCAGCATCCTGCAGGGCGGCAAGACGGGCCTGTTCAAGGTCCTGGATCTGGCTCAAGTAAGCACGGGCCTGGGCTGCCGCTTCTTCTTTTGTCCCGGCGTGGAGTGCCGTTTCGTTGTCGAGTGCGGCCCGTGTCTCGTCCCGTTCCCGGGTGAGCTGGTCGATGCGCTGCTGGCGTTCGTCAAGATTCGAGCGGGCCTCGGCAAGGGCGCGCTGTTCGGATTCGAGCGCCTGCCGGATAACTTGTAATTGGTGTTCGAGATCGGCCCGGGTTGCGGCGAGGTTCTGTTCCCGGTCGGCGAGTGCGGCCCGTGTCTCGTCCCGTTCCCGGGTGAGCTGGTCGATACGCTGCTGGCGTTCGTCAAGATTCGAGCGGGCCTCGGCAAGGGCGCGCTGTTCGGATTCGAGCGTCTGTCGGACAGCCTGTAATTGGTGTTCGAGATCAGCCCGGGTTGCGGTGAGATTCTGTTCCCGGTTGTCGAGTGCGGCCCGTGTCTCGTCCCGTTCCCGGGTGAGCTGGTCGATGTGCTGCTGACGTTCGTCAAGGTTTGACCGGGCAACGGCAAGGGTACGCTGTTCGGATTCGAGCGCCTGCCGGGCATCCTGTACCTGTTGTTCGAGCGCCTGGGTCGCGTTCCGCAACTGTTCGATATCGGCAGTCAAGGACGTTTCACGTTCCATGGCCTGCTGACGAAGGCTGTTGGAGTCCGCTTGTTGCTGTTTGAGCTCGGCTTCAATGCGGATCAGGCGTTGTTGCAGCATTTCGGCGGCCTCAATCAATTGGCCTCCGTCACCCGCGACATCTCCCAGAAATTTACGGATGGCCGATTCTGTCTGGCGGGCATTCTCCAAGGCTTGCCGGGTCTGATTGAGTTCCGCACGTAACGTCTCGGCTTCGGATGCCAGGGTTGTGCGTTGTTGCTCCAGGGAGGTTTCCTTCTGAAGCAGTTGCTTGTCCAAAGCTTCCGCCCGTTTACGTTCGGATATGAGTTTTTCCTGCAACCGCTCGATTTGGATGGAAAGGGTGTCGTCCCCCGTGTCGGGTTTGAGGTCCGGTTTGATGGTTTTCTTGGTCGGATCGGTCCAGTCGATCTGCCCGGTTGACGGAACTCCGGCCTCGGATAAGCGGGCTTCAGTCTTTTTCAGGTTGACGGCAATCTCGGCCCGTTCCGTCTCCAGTTCGTCGATACGGCGATTGAGCTGGGCCATGGCGTGCGCGGACTGTTGGATGGTTTCGGCCTGGCGCTGGCGTGACGCCGCGGATTCCGTGCGTATGGCGTTGAGTTCAGCCGTGGCCGCCTGTGCCCGTTGTTCAAGTTTACGGATGGTGGTTTCATAGCCGGTCACATCCACGGGTGGAACCACGGGTGCGGTCGCCACCGTGGCGGCCGCCGGTGCGGGGGCTGGAACCACCACGTTCTCCGCCTGCCGGCGTGAGGTGATCATGACCCATTTGGATTGGACGGTTTCGAAGTCGTTGGTTTTTGTGTTGCGGAGCCGGGTTTCCCGGGTAACGGTGCCGTCATTGATCAACTCCTGCAACGCCCGCAGATTGATCGGGCCGTAGAAGGTGCCGTCGGCAAGTTCAACCTCCCATATCATGTCGAGAGATGGAAGGGATTCGGCAGGTGTCCAATTCGTAGAATCCGAAGAAACGGAATGGCCGGGAGAGACTCGTCCCTGCTCAGCCCATTCAATCAGTTCGGTTGGGCTGACCGGCCCGAAAACGGAGCCATCTTCAATTTTCAAGTACCAGTGTGTGGAGGCTTCGTCGGATTTCTTTGGTATGGATATTTCTGACATTCCGTATCCCCCGACAGTTGCTGATGGACGTTGCTGCCATATCCCGTTATCGCACGCGTAATCAACGAGTTATCGCACCCGTAACAAACGACGCGAAAGAGTAATAGTCTCCATCGAAAACACATGAGTGTGTTTGAGATGTGTGCTTTATGTCAAGTGTTTTGCGGGGTTTTGGGATTTGTGTGTGGTGTGGTTAGCATATGACATTGCGAAGGAGAATTCGTTGAAGTACCGGCGCCAGTCGGTGAGCCAGTAGACTGAATCCCGCATCGGTGGGGTGTACCCCGTCCACATAGGCCGCTCCGGCGGCAAAGTGCAACATGTCGAAGGCGTCGGCGAAGTGAATTGCGGTATCGCCGGCGGTTCGTTTCTGCGCATAGAAAGATATCAGGATATCCCTCTTAAGTTCCTGGTCACGAATTGATTCTGGCTTGAAGTCAGCCTGCCAGAAACAGACGGGAGAGACCAGCAGGATGGGAGTCTTGGGATGATGGTTCCGCAATGTTTTGTAAAATGGGTCCAGGGTTTCCCGGAGCTTTTCCGGGTTCACGTTGCTTAGGTAATCCAGGGCAAAAAGCGATGCGTTCATGCCGGCCATCAGACGTGCGACTTCGATGTCCCCCTGGCCGTTTCCGGAAAACCCGAGATTGATCATGTTCAGATTGAGCAAACGACCCATTATTGAGATGAAGTCGCTGCCGGCGGTGCTGGCGCAGCCGCCCTGGGTGATGGAGGTGCCATAAAACACCACGGGTTTGGCGATGACGGGTGGGGTCGGCTTCAGGAGGCGGGCACGCTTCGAGATTCCGATTTCGAGTGCCTGCAGGGGGTGGTAGAGCGGGAGATAAATCCGATAATCGCGCATGGCCGGTTTGATGCCGTTGAAAAATTCCCGTTCAAACCAGGGATTGGTCATGTCGGGTATGGCGCTGCCCCACGGCCGTAGGGCGCCGGGCTGGCCGGCATACAGGGATAACCCGTTGCTGCCGCTGAGCGGCATGTGGGGCATGTGGCTGGTATCCCGGTTGGTTACCCGTACGCGGAGGACCGTGGTGTCGGATCGGAACGCGATGCATCCTCCGGCAGGGCATTGCGCCAAATCCCACACCGGGGGACGCAGCGATGACTTGGCGGAAAGCGGAAACCGAGAGAAGGATCCGCGGTTCGACTTGAACCAGTAAAGGCCCTGCACGGATAGCAGGGGACTGGTGGGGGATAGCCACCGCAGGGTGGGATCGCGAGGGGGTGTTTTCAGTTCGAGATGCTTGTCGTGTTCATGCGCGCTTTTCGTCATGGGACTGTACCTTCATGCTGATGGTGGATGCTTCAACCCTAGAATTGTTCGGTCAGATCGATCATGAGTTGGTAGTTGTTCAGCGCCTGCCGGGTGAGGTGGCGGCCATAGGGGGATGCGGATGGCATCAGGACGAAACCACGTCCGGGTCCTGTGGTTCCCTCCCGGAGGGCGGTCCGGACCTTCCCTGCAAATGCATCGGCCGGAAGGTTCTCGATGTCGCTGGCTTCCAAATTCCCGAACAGGACCATCTGGTGGCCGTAGTGTTCGCGCACGTAGGACAGGGAGACATTTCCCTGGGGTGGAGGTTCAATGGGGTCCAGTCCCGAACAGCCGGTTGCCGCGATATGTTCCAGGATATCCTTCAGGTTACCGTGCGAATGGATGCGTGCAAACCCGCCGTGACGTTGGATGGCCTCGACCATCGGCTTGACATAATCGGTGACGTACTCACGGAATAGATGGGGGGGAAGGTAGGGGGGCGAAGCGTATTCCGGGCCGTAAATCCGCCAGAGGTGTCCCGGGAGTGCCTGGGCAATGGCCTCGGTCTTGGGGTACAGTTCAGTTGCAAACCGCTGGAGCAGGCGATGGAACAACTCCGGTTCGGTCATGGCGATAATGGTGAAATCCTCCATGTGAAAAAGCGACGCAGCCAGACAGAGCGGGTCGGGGGTGTCGAGCATGACGATGCCGCTGTCGCCGAGGATTGTCTCGGTGTCCAGGGTGGGGGTTGTCCGGGGTTTGCCGCCGGATGGCGTCTGGGGCAGCGTGAGGAACGCCTTCAGGTCGTCGGTGTCCTTCAAGAGGTGTTCCAGGGACCAGACGGTGTCGACGCCCTGGTCACGCCGGCTCCGGGCGGTCAGGGTTCGCCGGCCGATTCGTATGGTGCTGGTCCAGTAGCGGCTGTTGTCCTTGTCGACGGTCTCGATGGTCGAGAGGGCTTCGGCGGGGTCCGGCAGATTATTGTTGAAGGCGGCACCGCGCATGACAATGCGGTGGGACCGTTCGCGGGCGAGGTCGAGCAAGGGTCGCCATGACGGATCGTTGTAGATGTTGAACGGGTCCGGATTGTCGGGGTTCTGGTCCAGTCCGTTGATCTCATAGAAACAGACGGGGGGGCGGGAGACGGGTTCTCCGCGCAAGGTCCGCATCAGGGTGTCACGTCGTGTCATGGGTTACTCCAGGAGTTGCGGCCGTACTGACGGGAGCGGCCGTCCGGGAAGCAGACGTTTCCCGTTGGTCAGCTTATCCTGCGGGCGTTGTTTGAAAATAGCGATCAATCGTTTCCTCCAGGAGTCAAGGCGGTCACGGGCAGGCCGGTCGCCCGCTTCGTTGTGCAACTCGCAAGGATCCTGTGCCAGGTTGAAGAGTTCCTCCTTGCCGGTTACGGGATGCCATACATATTTGTCCTGTCCGTCCGTCAGATATTGCATGGCATTGTGCGTGGCGTAACAGGCGCTATGCTCGCCATGGACAAAGGGTTGCCATCGGGCTTGGGCGGGTGTCCGGCTGAGCAGCGGAAGTACGCTATGTCCTTCGATTGAGCGGGGGATTTTCACGCCGGCCATGTCGAGCATGGACGGCATCAGGTCCTGTTGGATGACGGGTGCCATGCACCGGTGCTGGATCGCTGACGTGGGCGGAGTGATGATGAGGGGGGTATGGGCCGACCCTTCATAGGCATAGGTCTTGCGGAACAAGTCATGGTCACCGAGCATCTCGCCATGGTCGGATGTAAAGACAATCCAGGTTGGCCCCAGACGCAACGTTGACATCGCCATCAGGAAACGGCCGATCTGGTTGTCGATATGACTGACTTGTGCGTAGTAGGCGAGTCGCAACCGCCGCAGGGGGTGGTCCGGGACACGTCCGAACCAGGCATTCACGTCGGTGGCAGGCGTGTTGTATCCGTCTGCCCAGTCCCCGCGGGGTAGGGGAATATCCGTACGGTCCTTGTAGAGGTCAAAGAATGCCTGGGGGGGGTCGACGGGAGCATGGGGACGGTGGAATGAAAGGTTGAGGAAGAAGGGACGGGTGGAGTCGCGTCGGCGCAGGAATTCGAGGCCGCGCGTGACCACCCAGGTGTTGTTGTGGAGTTCTTCCGGCAGGTGGCTGGGCCGGGCACACCAGGAGTTCCAGTCGACCCCGTGATCGGTTTCGGCGAGTCGTCCATTGGTTCGTTCCCGCAGCCATTCGAAATAGTCATTGACGAACCGGCCGTCAAAATTCTGGTTGCCTTCATAGGACTCGATCGACTGGAAACCGAGATGGGCGCCCTGGGGAAAGAAATGGGTCTTGCCCACGCAATGGGTTTGATAACCTGCCTGGCCGAGGAGGGACGGGAGGGTGTCGGTATAGCGCCAGGGGACACAATCCCGGTAACCCAAACGGCCATGGGATGACGGCGAAAGCCCGGTGAAGAGGGAGGCCCGGGCTGCTATGCAGGACGGGCAGGAACTGTAGGAGGCGGTGAAAAGGGTTCCCCGGGCCGCCAGCATGTCCAGATTGGGTGTTTCGACCACCGGATGGCCCGCACAACTCATGCAATCCCCGCGCATCTGGTCGGTGATGATGAACAGGATGTTCGGTTGTTGTGTCCCGGGTGTATGGCGTTTGGCTGATGGCATGGCGGATTCCCCTTCGATCCGGATATCAAAAGGTTGTGCGCACGCTGTGTCAATGGCATTCCGAGCAAGAATTTTGGGGAGCGCATCTGGGAGTTTGAGTGCTTGCATGAGGGACCGATTTTGCCTCCGTTTGGAGACGGGGCGACCTCGCCCCGTTCCCTTCCCGATCAACCCCGATCCAGACCGGCCCGGGGTCGGGCCGGCTCCAGCGGAAATGGACAAACTCACAGATGCGCCCACAGGGGAAAAATCGGTCAACGGGTCCGGACCAATGACCAGTTTGAGACGTGCAGGGTGCCGGAGAAATTTCCCCGGATTGAGCAGTGGATGGATTGGCAGTGTGCCGGCAGACTGAAGGTGCGTCGTATGTCGTAAATATCCTGGCCGGGTCTGGGGTTTACTTCGCGGACCTGATACTGATCGATGATTCGGCGTTCACCGCCCGGAGGCGCCACCTCGGCTGAGACAACCAGGGCTACATTCCCCTTGAAAGGTTCCGGTGTGCTGACCTGTGCCTGCATCCGGAAACGTACACCGGGTGCCGTGTAAACCGGGGCAGTGGAAATCCGGACCGGAAGGTCCATGCGGTAGGATGTCAGGCGCCAGCCGGTATCAGGATGTGTGCTGACGGACTGCAGACGGCCGGATGCCAGTTCAATGGCATATCCGGCTACCGGCTGGTTGGTTTGTCCGTATCGGTTGATGGACGGGATGAGGTTGCGTTCAGAAGGCTGGGAGGGCAACAGGACGGGAATGGTCATGGCGCTTTCAAGGCGTATCGATTCCGTCTGTCCTTTGGCCAGTCGGGCACCAACGGCTGCCAGCGTGATCAGGAGGATCGATGCAATCGTGAAAGCCCGCCTCCAGGTCCGGCTTTGGCGTTTCCAGCGGTCGATGGTTTCAACTTCCCTGGCAACACTCGGGATTGCCGTGTTGGATGTCTTCGGGGAGAATGAAAGCTGAGGCCGGAGCAGTGGCACCCCGGTACGCGGATCATGCCGCAGGAATCGACTGCCTTCCGGCGGAATTCCGGACGCCTTCAAATCGGACTCATACCCGTCGATGTCAAAGGGGACTCTCCTCCAGAAAACGGAACGTGCAGACTCATCGAACAGGCAATAGGATGAACGAATGTCCCCGTCCCGTGGGTTCCCCACCGAGCCAAGGCAGACCAGGTACCGACGCCCTTTTTCCATGCTGAAGTCGGATGGGGGGAGTTGGTGGGTGTTTCCCTGATTATCGCGTATGAAGATGGCCGGTCGATGGGTATGCCCCACAAAGAGTAACGGTGCTTCGGTTGCCACCCACGATGGAAGGGCATCCTGAATGTCGAAAATGTATTGGAACTCACCCGGGGCTGAAAATTCCCCATGCGTGCAACGGAATAATCCGGCATCCAGGCTGAGGGGTAAATCACGCAGGAATCGCAAACCGTCGTCGGCAACTTGTCCGGCTGTCCAGTCCAGGATGGTCCGTGCCGTATCGTTGAAGCCCGAGGGATCCATCAATCCGGCCAGCGCGGCGTCATGATTGCCCAGGGTGATGTGATCGGCATGATTGTAAACGGACTCCAGGACCCGGCGGGGGGAGGGGCCGTAGCCCACCATGTCGCCCAGCACCAGGATTCGCCCGGCACCGCTGCTTCGTGCGTCGGTCAGTACCGCATTCCACGCCTGCCAATTGGCATGCAGATCCGCCGTGACGGCAAAAATCATCACATTCCCTTGTCCAACGGTTAAAAGAAAGGGGATGAGTGTCCACAAAGATGGAAGATGTGTCTGTCAGGGAAACCCTGAATTATGATGTCAGGAAAACCCCGACAGGTCAGGATCCGAAACGGCAGATGGTGCAGTGGCGGCAATCGAAATCCAGTGGCGGTTGGAAGGGTTTACCAGCCCGTCGGGCAAGGATGGTCTGGACATGGTTCATGCCGGCCAGCAGACAACCCAGGGTTACGAATCCGCCCGGTGCCAGGATGAAAATGAGCGCGGGGTTGAGCCCGCTGATCGTCCAGCCGAAGGAACCCCATATTGTCAGGGTGCCCGCTCCGCCGATTTCGCGAATGGCGCTGATCAATACCAGCGACAGGGTGAACCCGATCCCGATCCCGATGGCGTCGGCAATCGACAGCCATACGTTCTGCTTGGACGCAAAGGCTTCCGCCCGTGCCAGGATAATGCAGTTAACCACGATCAGGGGGATGAAAATACCAAGGTTCTTGTGCAATTCGTGGGCAAAGGCGTTCATCAGCAGGTCGACAATCGTGACAAAGGTGGCGATGATAACGATGTAACAGGGTAGACGAACCTTGGACGGGATCACGTTGCGCAGCGCCGATACGGCCAGGTTGGAGCCGATCAGCACAAAGGTTGCGGCCAGTCCCATGCCCAGTCCGTTTTCAACCTTGGTGGTAACCGCCAGGGTGGGGCACATGCCCAGGACAAGACGGAAGATGGGATTGTCCTTGAATATTCCCCGTACAATTTCACGCATGAACTGCATGGCTAGCGTCCTTGTTGCATCGTGTCATCCAGGCGTTAGGGTTTGCTTTCCCGAATGGTTGATTCTTTGAGCCGGTAGATGTTGAACCCACGGTCCATGGCCTCCAATACGGCGCGCGAGGAGATGGTTGCCGCAGTCACCTGGTCGAAATTGCCCTGTTCTTTACGGACTTTCCAGATGGTTCCCTCGATTGGTTTGCCCGCAAACTGTGACCGGAAGGCCGGTTCCGTGATGCGGGCGCCCAGACCGGGTGTTTCCTTCTGCGCCAGTACTTCGACGCCCTGTACGGTCCCGTCGGCGGTTATTCCGACCATGATGGCGATATCGCCGGCGTATCCCTGGCTTGAAACGGCTTTGAATGCACAGCCGGCATAGGCGCCGCTTTTTCGGGCTATATGAAAGATCCAGGGCGTACCGGACTCGTCCGGTATGGATACGATGTCGATATCGGGCTGGTTGTCGTATTCCGGCAGGACGGCCTTGAGCGCAGCCAGTTGTTCAGCCCGTGCGGCTTCGGCAATGGGGGCCGAGGTGACGGAGTTGACCCAGGAAAGTAGCAACCCGGCTATCAGGCAACACAGGGTGAGAATTCCAACCAGTCGGGCGAGTTCTTTCATGCCTTTCGTCTCCGTCCGAACACGCGTGGACGCGTGGCGCGGTTGATCAGGGGGGTGAATGCATTCATGATGAGGATGGCGAAACTAACGCCTTCCGGATAGGCGCCCCATTTACGGATGACCATGGTGAGAATACCACACCCGACGCCAAACACGGCCATTCCCTTGCGGGTGACCGGAGTTGTGACCATGTCGGTTGCCATGAACCAGGCACCGAGCATAAGGCCACCTGCCAGCAGGTGAAACACCGGCGAAAGGTTATGCAACGGATCCTGCCACCAGAGAATGGCGGAAAAAACGGCCACCGTGGCGAGGTAGAAAACCGGTGTCTGCCAGTTGACGCAACGGCGATACAACAGGTAAAGGCCCCCAACCAGCAAGGCCAGGGCGGACACTTCCCCGATGCATCCGTTCAGGTTCCCTAGGAAAAATTGCCAGGCGGTTGCGGTGTCGAACTGGAACGGAAGCGGTTGACCCATGGTCAGGCTGGTCTTGACCATGCCGAGCGGTGTTGCCTGCGTGAGGGCATCGATACCGTTCGGGGCGGGGATGTGCCAATCCGACCAACGGGTCATCGGGGTTGGGAAGGAAACCAGGAGCATGACCCGGCCGGCAAGCGCGGGGTTAAACGGGTTGTAGCCAAGTCCCCCGAAGACCTGCTTGGCAATGGCGATTGAGAATACACTCCCTACCACGGCAATGCCGGTCGGTAATTCCGGCGGCAGGTTGAAGGCCAGCAGCAAACCGGTCACCACCGCGCTGAGGTCACCAATGCCCGGATCGCGTCCCATCAGGTGTCGGCAGAGGGCTTCCGTGATGACGCAGGTGAGGACGCATACGGCGCTCAGGCGGGCCGCCTGCCAGCCGAATTGCCAGCAGGCCACGGCGAGTGCCGGCATCAGGGCGATAATGACGTCCAGCATGATGCGGCGGACTGAGGTTCCGGCATGGGCATGGGGCGATGAACTCACCACTTCAAGCTGGACCGGGGCATTGGCTGGTTTCGGATCGCTCATGATTTCTTCTCGGCTTGCAGTTGTCGGCGGCGCAACATGGCACGGGCTTTGCCGATACGCAGGTGTTGGACCAGGGGGCGGTGCGCCGGGCAGGACCAGGAACAGCATCCGCATTCGATGCAATCGAGCACGTTCAAGTCCTCGGCGCCGCGGTAGTCTTCGGCTTCGAGCAACTGGCTGAGTTCACTGGGGACCAGCCGCATGGGACAGGCATCCACACAACGCCCGCACCCGATGCAGGGGGACGACGTATAGGATTCAACCTGGCTGGCGGCCAGCAGCAGGATGCCGGATGTCGTCTTGGTTATGGTGGCATCAAGCGATGGTTGGGCAAATCCCATCATGGGTCCGCCGGCGATGATCTTGGCCGCCGGTTCCTTAAGGCCTCCGCAGGCGTCGAGCAGGGCCGCAAACGAAATGCCGATGCGGGTCCGCCAGTTGCCCGGAAGTGAAACCGGATGACCGGTCATCGTGGTGATGCGTTCAAACAGGGGCAGACCGTCAAGGACGGCGGCAGCAACGGCCGCCGCTGTACCGACGTTGTCCACGACGGTGCCGACATCCATGGGAAGCCCGCCGGAAGGGACTTCCCGGCCTGTTACCGCGTAAATCTGCTGTTTCTCAGCTCCCTGGGGATAGGCGGTCGGCAGTTCGACGATGGCCACATCACCCTCCGGTGTTCCCATGGCCTGTTCCATGGCCCGTATCGCCTCGGGCTTGTTGTCCTCGATGGCAATTCGAACGGTGCGGACATTCAGAATGCGACGGAGAATCTGGCATCCCAACCAGACGCGATCGGCATGTTCAACCAAAAGCCTGAAATCGGCGGTCAGGTAGGGTTCGCATTCCGCTCCGTTGAGAATCAGCGTGTCGATCGTTTTGTCCTTGGGTGGCGACAATTTGACGTGGGCGGGAAATCCGGCCCCCCCCATGCCGACGATCCCGGTTTCGGCAATGCGCGCCAGGAGCGCGGCGGGTTCCGCCTGTGCCCAGTCGGGTATCGATGCCAGGCGGGGTGCCTCGGTGTCGGATCCGTCCGCTTCGATCTCGACAACCGGGGCCCGGCTGCCGGTGGCGGTCGCATCCTCGGTCACGTCCTTGACCTTGCCGGATGTCGGGGCGTGAACCGGGGCGGAAATAAAACCGGCCGGTTCGCCGATACGCTGGCCTTTCAGGACGGTGTCTCCTTTTTTGACCAACACCTTTGCCGGGGCGCCGAGATGCTGGGACATGGAAACCCGGAAGCGGGAGGGGAGGGGGAGGTCGCGTATGGCGGCATCTCGTGACAGGATCTTTTCATAGGCGGGGTGAATACCGCCCAGGGGCCTTCGTATGGGATGAAGTATTTTCATCGGTTCACTATGCAGTGCCCGGGACATTTGGCAACCAGGGTTTCTGCTTCCTGTTCAATGGGTTTGGCGTAGTCCACCACGGCCAGGGCGCCCTTCATGGCGATGGCCTGGTCCGGGGCCAGCTTGGTGCAGACCGTACAGGCGATGCAACCGACCTGGCAGACCTTGCGCACCATCGGCCCCTTGTCCGGCGAACTGCACAGGATATGGAGATGCCGGCTGTCGGGAATCATCTTGATCAGACGGCGTGGACAGGTGCGCACGCAGGCGCCGCACCCGATACAACGTTCCGGGTGGACGACGGCCAGCCGGGATGCCGTGATTTCGATCGCCCCAACCGGGCAGACGCGCGAGCAGGACCCGTAGCCGAGGCAACCGTGCGGGCACAGTTTGTCGCCACCACCGACCGCATGGGCGGCGGAACAATCGGCAATGCCGTTGTACAGGAACTTGTCAGGGGATTTGCCGCGGTCGCCGCCGCATAAAACGATGGCAACCTTCCGTTCGACCGCCACGACGTCCTGTCCGAGAAGTTTTGCCAGAGCCTTGACCACGGACGCGCCGCCCGGTGCGCAAAGATTGATCGGGGCATTATTCACGATGATGGCCTTGGCGTAGTCCGCGCAACCGGCCATGCCGCAACCGCCGCAGTTGGCACCCGGCAGGCAGTCCGTTGCCAAGGCTATGCGGGGATCCTCCGAGACGGCAAAGAAACGTGCTGCCAGTGACAGTATGAGCCCGCACAGGAGTCCGATTCCGCCGATTGCCAATGCTGTAAGGAGAATGGGATTCATGGGCTATTTGACCAGGGATGCAAATCCCATGAATGCGAGACTCAACAAGCCGGCGGTCACCAGCGAAATGGCCACCCCCTGGAAGGCGCGGGGAGGATTGGCACGTTCGATTTTTTCACGCAAGCCGGTAAAAATCACCAGGGCAAGGGCGAAACCCAGTGAAGCGGCAAAGCCGTAGACCGTGGCACGCATCAAATCATGATGCATCTGTATGTTAAGAACCGAGACGCCCAGCACCACGCAATTGGTTGTGATGAGCGGGAGGAAGATTCCCAGCGCTGCATGAAGGCCGGGTGACAGGCGTTTCATGACAATGTCGACAAACTGCACGAAGGTGGCGATAACCAGGATGAAAGCGATGGTTTGCATGTACTGGATGGCCAGGGGCGTCAGGACCCAATGGTAGATCATCCAGGTTACGGCCGAGGCGCAGGTTACGACAAAGACCACCGCGCCGCTCATCCCCAATGCCGTTGGCAGCCGCTTGGATACCCCCAGGAAGGGACAGATCCCCAAGTAACGCATCAGGACGAAGTTGTTGACCAGCACCGCCCCGATAATCATCAAGATGTATGATTTCATAGGAAAACGGACTGCACAATACGACAAGTTGCGCAGGCTGCAAAGCGATTTTTTCCTCTTCCCTGCGCATCACCGATCACGCCAGACGCCGTTAGGGACAACGGCGTCCACCCCGGACTCGACGGGCACGTGCGCCAGCTTGGAGAAACCTAGGCGAAGACGAGGATGAAGACCATGACGAAGATCGCCACGGATTCCACGATGCCCAGGGCCATCAGGTAGTTGGTAAACCCCTGTCCCGTATCCGCCAGCGCATCGGATGCGCCGGCCGCTATGCGGCCTTGCATGACTGCCGATGCCCCGATGGCCAGGCCGCCTAGCAAGCCCCACATCAGCAGGGCGGGGAAAGCCCCGCCGGCCTTGGCCAGATCCATGAGCTTCATCATGACGATCATGCCGTAAAAGGTCTGGGTGATCGGTGCGCCGACAAATACCGCCAGCATGAATGGGGCAGCCTTGTTCTGCGCAAAGCACCGTTTCCAGGCACCCACGGCGGCCATGCCGGCAAACCCGATTCCGATGGCGGAACCCATGGCTGAGAAACACAACGCAGCCGCGCTGCCCATGTTGCCCAACGAGATAACTGTCTGTGGATCAAGTGTCATCGTTCCCTGCTCCTTCCTGCCCGTACCGGACACCCGGCGGGTTGGTTGTTTGACTGCCGTTATAGTTGATTGTCGTTACGTCCTGTCCTGCTGGTCGCTGCGGGCAAAGGGAGTGAATGGCGTTCCCGACCATTCCAAACCCATGTGCATGGAGAATTCCAGTGCATTCAGTCGTATGCCGTGAACAAAGACGCTCATGGCGCCCAGGATGGCGTTCAATCCGTGCCCCAGCAACAGGATCAGGGCGCCCGCAATCACCCGGACCAGGATATTGCCGTCCAGGTCCGCCACGATTTTGTTGAAAACACCGGCGAGTTCGACCGAGGCAACACCGAGGGCGAACAACCGGAGATAGGAAAGGATATCACCGAATCCCGACATCAATGTCAGGGGAAGCATGACATGCTGGATCCATTCCGTCTTGATTTTTGACCAGGGCGTCATGAAGACCAGGACCGCAAGCAGACCGAGCAGGGATACGGGTATGAACCAGGTAGGGAAGGGGGTTTGCAACAGCATCAGCCGGGCAATGAAGAACATGGTCCAGGTAATGGCAATCCAGCCGCCTTGTGCAACGGCTTGAGGTGAGGGAAACAGCCGCAGGGCCGACCACCCGTGTGCCAGGGTCAGGTGGATGGCGCCCAGGAACATGCACAAGCCCATGACATTCCGGTTATCAGTCAGCCAGTCAACACGGAGGGCTCCCAGCCCGAACGGGGCCTGTTCAAGGCCGAAATACACGCCGGACAAAATACCCCATACGATCGTTGCGATGCTGAAGATGTTGAGCAGTATGAACGGTTCCCGAGGGGCTCGACCCTTGAATTTCCGGCCCAACCAGAGGGAGAGGGCCAGGAAAAGGATGCCGTAACCGGCGTCACCCATGATCATGGCGGCAAACAGGGTTAGAAACACCAGGAAGGATGCGCTGACATCCGCCTCCCGGTACCCGGGGAATATCCGGATGAGCCCGAACAGGCTTTGGATGGGTCTGACCCAGCGCGGCAACCGGATCAGGGTGGGGATCCGGTCGCCATCGGCGGGGTCCTCCACGCGCAGTCCCCACCCGTGGGTGCGTGCCGCATCATGAACCACCGGTACCGTGTCCTCCGGAACAAACCCCTGCAACCAGGCCAGATGTTCGTTCCTACCCATGCCGGCTTGTGCGCTGAGCAGACGTTCCTGTTCGCGTCCTTTTTCACGCCAGTCATTCAACCGGGCCTGCATGGCGGCCAGTTCGGCGAGGTTCTGCCGGGACTGTTCCATTTGTTTTTCAAGATCCCGGCAGGCGGCTTCGAGTTCCACCACGTTCTTGCGGGGTAACGGAACCTCCGGCAGGTCCAACACGGTTGCCGATGGCCCCACCAGGACCATGATCGGTTCCGGTCCGCTATCCGGCAACCGGGTCGTGACGCATCCTGCCGGGACGGGAGGGGGTGGACCGTCCGGTATCCGGTAAGCATGGATCGCCAGTCCGTGTGCGGTGAGTGATTGGATGACTTCGGGATTGAAAGCCCCAAACGGACGTGCGGTGGCAGCATCCGCCTGGAGCGCAGCCAGCGATTCCGCCTGTTCACCGAGTATCCGTGACTGCTCCAGAACCCGGTTAATGCATGCAAGGGGGTCCATCGGGTTTGAAGTTCCATTGGCGGGCGTGATCGTGCGCAGGATGGTTAGCGCCTTGTCGCAGTCGGCCAGTCGGTTGTGCAGGGTGTCAAGGTCCGGTTCATCGGGAGCGTGAACCGGCACCAGGTGGGCCACCCCCAGGTTCCGGAGCGCCTCGATGGTGGAGGTCCGGTCACGGTCCAGACATATCAGGGTGATCTTTTTTAACGGAACAATCATGTTTTAACCGGTCCTGGTGTTCATGCGGCGACCGCCCGTTGCTTGGCGATCTTACCCCGGGCAACGGAAGCGGTCTGCTCATCGCCCAGGAAAATACGGATGACCCGGATGTTCTCGCGGCATTCGGGAATCTTGACCTTCTCGAACAGGTTGACCCGTTGCGAGGTAGTTCGAAGTTCTTCTTCCACCCGGCGTCGTTGTTCTTCAAGCACTTCCCGCTGGGCACGCAATTCGATCCGGCGTGTGAGGGTTTCCACGGCATCATCAATCCATGGGGGCGTGGTGAACATGTTGATCGTGACCGGTTCGATGTGAACCGCCTTGAGGAGGGGGATTGCCACGCCGGCGATGTTGCCTTCCGCCATGTCAAACGATTGTACCCGGACCAGGGATTCCAGATTGACCGGTTCCGCCAGCAGGCGAACCCAGGCCTGCATCCCGTCGGCGGCAGCCTGTTCAGCCTGCCTGGCCTGCAGGATCCGTGCGGTGATGTTCTGGATTTCCATCTGCAGTTGTTGCTTCTTGAGAATCAGCATGGGCAAAAACCGTTCAAACCGGCGCAAGGCCTCACGCTGGGCCTTGAGTTCGGTCTTGGTATGTTTGATCTTTGCCATCGTGTGGATTCCGGATCAGTTCGCTGCCGGGGCCACCTTGGGCCAGTAGGCGTCAATGAGTTTGGAATGGATGCCGGTTTCAATCGGGTCAAAACAATCGGCGAAAATGGCCCACCCGAGGTCCAGTGCGGATTCCAGCGGGATGTTGACCGATAGATCCATCATTTCCCGCTCGAACCGGACTCCGTATTTCAGCAGCTTGCCGTCCCATTCGTTCATTCGGAAACCCATCGACTGTTTTTCCTGGGTTTCCCGGTAGGCGGCATACAGCTGGATCATGGCATTCATGATGGTCCGGTGATCGTCGCGGGTCTTGCCGTTGACCAGCTGCTTGAGGCGGCTGAGCGATCCGAATGGTTCGATGCGGCCGTCCCGCAGGTAGAACTGACCCTCCGTGATATACCCGGTATTGTCCGGAACCGGATGGGTGACATCATCGCCGGGCATGGTGGTCACGGCCAGGATGGTGAGGGACCCGGCGCCTTCGAAGTCAACCGCCTTCTCGTAGCGTGATGCGAGCTGGCTGTACAGGTCACCCGGGTAACCGCGGTTGGAGGGAATCTGTTCCATCGTGATGGCGATTTCCTTCATGGCGTCGGCAAAGTTGGTCATATCGGTGAGCAGGACCAGGACGCGTTTTCCGGCCAGGGCGAATTGTTCCGCCACGGCCAGGCTGACGTCCGGCACCAGCAGGCATTCCACCACGGGGTCGGCGGCGGTATGGACGAACATGACGGTGCGTGCCAGGGCGCCGCTGGCATCGAGCGTATCGCGGAAAAAGAGGTAGTCGTCGTGCTTGAGGCCCATGCCGCCCAGGACAATGACATCCACTTCGGACTGGAGCGCGATGCGGGCGAGCAGGGGGTTGTAGGGTTCGCCGGCGCGGGCGAAGATCGGGAGTTTCTGGCTTTCCACGAGGGTGTTGAACAGGTCGATCATGGGAATGCCGGTCCGCACCATGCGGCGGGGAATGATCCGGCGTGCCGGGTTGACCGATGGACCGCCGATCGCGATGAGGTTGTCCGTCAGTGCGGGGCCGTTATCGCGGGGTTCCGCACCGCCGGTGAAGACACGGCCCAGCAGGGCATCGGTAAAGGGGACCTGCATGGGATGGCCGAGAAACCGGATCTGGGCATCGGTGGCAACCCCACGGCTGCCGGAAAAGACCTGGAGGGAAACCTCGTCTCCCTTGAGGCGGATCACCTGCGCCAGGGAGGTGCCCCGCCGGGAATGGACTTCCGCCAGTTCCCCGTACCGGACCCCTTCAGCCCGGATGGTGAGCACGTTGCCGGCAATGTTCTGCACCCGGTGGTAGTATTTATGCATGGGACGCAACCTCCGCGACCATCTGTTCGATCTTTTTCTGGAGTTCCTTGAATTCCGGCGTATCCGCCGCCGTCCGGTTCCAGTCCCGGGTGGTCTGGGTCAGTTGGTGGAAAAACCGGCGTGCCGCCGTCTTGTCGGTGAAGGTCATGGATTGCTGGAGAATCCCGGCAATCAGGGTAAAGACTTCCCGTTGGCGCTCGGCCGGGGTGGCGCAATCCACCTCATGGTAGGCATCCTGCTGAAGGTAGACAGAGTCAATGTATTCCGATTTCAGGTAGGTGGTAAAATCGTCGATGGAGGTGCCTTCCTCGCCAACGACCTTCATCATCTGGCCGACGTCGGAACCTTTGCGGAGGAGTTCGCGGGCTGTCTCCACCAGTTCGGCGGGAACCACCGGCGCATATTTACTCCAGCTGTCCAGGGGGTCGATCGCCGGGTAACGCCGTGCATCCGATCGCGCACGGGAAAGCCCGTGGAAGGCCCCGACCACCTTCAGGGTCGATTGGGTCACCGGCTCGTCGAAATTGCCGCCCGCCGGGCTGACCGTACCGCCGATGGTGATCGATCCGAAGGAACCGTCGTGTAGCCGGACCAGTCCGCCGCGTTCGTAAAAGGCGGCGATCACCGATTCAAGATAGGCCGGGAAGGCTTCCTCACCGGGGATTTCCTCCAGCCGGCCGGACATCTCGCGGAGCGCCTGCGCCCAGCGGGACGTCGAGTCTGCCAGCAACAGGACATGGAGCCCCATCTGGCGGTAATACGCGGCAATGGTCGCGGCGGTATAGACGGACGCTTCACGAGCGGCCACCGGCATGGAACTGGTGTTGCAGATGATCACCGTCCGATCCATCAGGCTCCGACCGGTCTTGGGATCGATAAGCTCGGGGAATTCACGGAGGGTTTCAACCACTTCACCTGCCCGTTCACCACAGGCGGCGATAATCACGATATCAACATCCGCATACCGACTGGTGATTTGCTGTAGAACGGTTTTACCGGCTCCGAAGGGCCCCGGGATGCAGTAGGTGCCGCCGCGGGCCACCGGAAAGAAGGTGTCGACGATCCGGATCTTGGTAACCAGCGGATCAGCGGGGCGCAAACGTTCGGCAAAGGCCTGGATCGGAATCTTCACCGGCCAGCGCTGCAGCATGGTGATCTCCCGCTTCGCGCCCGTCGGGTCCGTGACGCGGGCCACCGGGTCCATGACCGTCAGGGAAGCGGCGGGAGAAACCCATTCAACCTGGACACTGCCATCCACATCGAACGGCAGCATGATCCGGTGTTCGAACATGCCTTCCGGAACCGTGCCGATGGTTTCGCCGGCCTTGAGCTTGTCGCCCGCCTTGACCCGCGGGGTGAACGCCCAGCGGGTGTCACGTGGGATGGCGGTGAGGTAGACGCCGCGTTCCAGGAAGAACCCGCATTGCTCGGCAAGACGGGGCAGGGGATTCTGCAGTCCATCGTAGATTTGGGTCAACAGGCCGGGGCCCAGTTCCGACGAGAGCAGTTCCCCGGTGAATTCCACCGGGGATCCCACCATCAGGTCACGGGTACTGTCGAACACCTGCAAGTCGGCATTCCGGTCACGGATCCGCACGACTTCGGCGATCAGCCGCATGTCACCGTGCCGGGCATACCCGACCTCGTTCTGGCTGACTGACCCCTCAAAGGCCACGGTGATCATGTTTCCGTTAACCCCTACAATTTTCCCGGTGGCGTGATCGGCCATACCTATTCTCCCGTTCCCGCATTCATATTCCCGCCGGCGGCGGGCCAGAGTGCATCTCGATTCACAATCGTATCCGCCAGGGCACTGCCCGGATCGTCGGCAAAAGCGGCCCACCGCTCCGCGATGCGCAACCGCATGCCATAGGCCAGCACGGCTTCCGTTGAAAAGGTGTTCGATCCGGCCATCTCCTCCAGCAGGAGCCAGCGGTAACGGTCCAGGGTCCGCTCCCTTTCCAGCGGGTTGGCAGCGGTGAAGGCCGCGCTCACCATTTGTTCGGTGCGGGTATCCAGCGGTGTGTCGGGATGGATGAATTCAGCGGGATCAACCTTCCGGCGTGCGCTCCGGTGTCTGACAATCGCGTTCCGGATGGCGGCTTCCAGGCCGAACCACTGCTGTGCCACGGGATGCTGCGCGACGGTATTTGGGCCACCCTGTAATTCCTTCAACCCCGACAGATCTCCTTCAGACAGGTGCATGGCTGCCTGTTCCAGAAGGTCCGAAGAGGACCAGGGAACCGGATCATCCATCGTCACGCGCGGCAGGGTTGCTGCAAAGTAGAAATACTCCATACGATCCCACTCCGAAAGCTGTCCGGCTCATTCGTCCGGCGACTGACGAACCTCCTGGATCAGTTTGGCCAGATCCGGGCGAAGCAGACGGGCCATCGAATCCGCAATGGCCGCCGCGGTGAAGTCGTGTTCCACATGCTGTTCGGTAACCCGGATCTTGAACCCGGCCTGGATTTTCGCATCCGCTTCCAACTGGACACCCTTTTTCAGGGCGTCCGCCATGCGGGCTTGAAACCAGGTTTTTAATTTTGCCTGGTCATCCGCGCTTACCTGAACCTCACCGCCGTTCTGGCAATAGGCGTTGACAGCGGTTTGTATCAATTCCTGTAACAAGTTTCCGGATATATCTTTACGAACATCCTGTTCAACCAGTTCACGGGCCAGGTGCTGAATGGATTCGCCAACCCAAAGCACAACGTCGCGACCGGCCTGCTGGACGGCTTTGCGGGCCCGGGCGGCAAACACTTCGGCATCCTGCTCGGCGGTTTTACGCAACGCGGCAGCCTTGACCTCGGCCTCGGCGATGATTTCACGCGCGCGTTTTGTGGCGGATTCAACCCGTTGCTTCGCATCGGCATCCGCCTTGTCGAAACCGTCCTGCTGAATCCGATCCAAGAGGTGTTTCAATTCGTCTGCCATCGGTTGCCCCCGTTTGCCGGTCTAAACCGGTTTGAATCCATTCATGTTCGAATGTGCCAACCCCTGTTGTGCACGAATGGCCACACTCCACGTGCCTGCAAGGTTCCGGAAAAGGCAGGTCGCTTTCGCAGAAAAATCCGCGGACGGTTCGGCCCTTCGACTGGGCTCAGGGCAGGCGAGCCGTCCCTACCATGCCGTAAACTTATGTCGTCATGTATCAATCTGTCGGTACAACCCCGTTTTACTTAAACGGGGTTGAGCCGAACAGGTCCGCCTAGCCTTTGCAGGGTTCCAGCGCCGCCAGCTTCTTGAGCAGGTCATAATTGGCTGCCACCTGGATGTCCGCAATCCCCATCAGGCGCTTGGCGCTTTCCGGGTCAGACTTGGCCAGGACCTGGAAACGGTTCTCCTTCATGGCGTGCTCGCTGAACTTCATGGTCGGATCCTTGCTGTCAAGAACCAGGGGGTTCTTGCCCTGGCGCGTCAGTTCAGGATTGTACCGGTACAGCGGGAAATGGCCCGAGTTGACCGCATCACGTTGTGACTGCAGTCCGTTGGTCATGTCGATTCCGTGCGCGATGCAGTGGGAATACGCGATGATCAGGGACGGTCCGTCATACGCATCGGCTTCCGCGAATGCCTTGACCACCATGTTGGGGTTGGCTCCCATCGAGACCGCGGCAACATAGATGTTGCCGTAGGTCATGGAAATCATGCCCAGGTTCTTTTTGCCGACCGGCTTGCCGGAAGCTGCAAACTTGGCCACCGCGCCCATGGGCGTTGACTTTGACGCCTGTCCGCCGGTGTTGGAATAGACTTCCGTGTCCAGTACCAGGATGTTGATGTTCCGTCCCGAAGCCAGCACATGGTCCAATCCGCCATACCCGATGTCATAGGCCCACCCATCCCCTCCGAGGATCCAGACGGACTTCTTGACGAGGTAGTCGGCGAGGGAAACCAACTGGCGGCAGGTTTCCGACTTGCATGTGGACAACTGCTGCTTCAAGTCGGCGATCCGTACACGCTGGGCTTCAATGCCGGCCTGGGTGGACTGGTCAGCATGGAGGATGGCGTTCAACGATTCAACCGGAATGCCATGATCCTTGCAGCTGCCGTCGATCAGTTTGCCCATCAGTTCGCGGGCAAATACATTGAACTTGTCCACGGCAAGCCGCATGCCGAACCCGAACTCGGCGTTATCCTCGAACAGGGAATTCGACCAGCTCGGTCCCCGTCCGTCCGCCCGCGTGCAGTACGGGGTGGTGGGCAGGTTGCCGCCGTAGATGGAGGAGCATCCGGTTGCGTTGGCGACCATCATGCGGTCGCCGAACAACTGGGTCAGCAGCTTGACATACGCGGTTTCGCCGCAGCCGGCACACGCCCCGGAGAACTCGAACAGGGGAGTGACCAACTGGCTGCCCTTGATCGTGGCCCGGTTGATCGTGGCCGGATCGGGTTCCGGAATGGTCTGGAAGAATGTGAAATTGGCGGCTTCCTTCTCGCGCAGGGGCAACTGCTCCTGCATCATGATGGCGCGCTTACCGGTCTCCTGCTTGGTGGCGGGATCCTTCGCACGGCCCGGACACCGCTCCACGCAGGCGCCGCAACCAGTGCAATCCTCGGGTGCCACCTGCACGGTGAACTTCTTACCGCTGAATTCCTTGCCTTTGGCCTCGACCGACTGGAACGTGGCCGGGGCTTTCGCGAGGCAGGCCGGATCGTAGACCTTGGTCCGGATGGCGGCATGCGGGCATACCAGCGAGCACTGGGCGCACTGGATGCAGAGGGTGGGGTCCCAATGCGGGATTTCCACGGCGATGTTCCGCTTCTCGTACCGGGTGGTTCCGGTCATCCAGGTGCCGTCCACGGGCATGGCACTGACCGGCAGCTGATCGCCTTCCTGCTTCATGATGCGTGCGGTCACCTGCTGGACGAATTCCGGGGCATCCGCCGGCACGACCGGAGGGCGCCGGGTCTTGCCCGCCGGCTTGGCGGGAACCTTGACCTCGTGCAGGGACGCAATGGCGGCATCCACGGCGTCGAAGTTCATCTTGACGACCTGGTCACCCTTGCGACCATACGTCTTCTTGATGGCTTTTTTCAGGGACTCAATGGCCTTGTCGGACGGCAACACACCGGATATCGCGAAGAAACAGGTCTGCATGATCGTGTTGATGCGGGCGCCGAGGCCGAGATCCTTGGCCAGCTTGGTCGCATCGATGATGTAGAAACGGATCTTCTTGGCGATGATTTGCGCCGCCATTTCATCCGGCATGTGGTTCCAGACTTCAGCCTCCCCGTAAGGACTGGCGAGCAGGAAGACGGAACCCGGCTTGGCGTTGGCCAACATGTCATATTTCTCGAGGAACGAGAAATTATGGCAGGCGACGAAATCCGCCTTGGTGCACAGGTAGGGGCTCCGGATCTCGGAATGACCGAACCGGAGGTGCGACACCGTGATGGCGCCCGCCTTCTTGGAATCATAGACAAAGTAGCCCTGGGCGTAGTTGTCGGTTTCCGTGCCGATAATCTTGATCGAATTCTTGTTGGCGCCGACCGTTCCGTCGGATCCCAACCCGTAGAACATGCATTCGAACGTGCCGGGCTGCTCGATCAGCCAGGCCGGATCGTAGGCGATGCTGGTGTGACTGACATCGTCGTTGATGCCGACGGTGAAATGGTTCTTCGGCTGTTTCGCCGCCAGGTTGTCGAAGATGCCCTTGACCATGGCCGGTGTGAATTCCTTGGAACCGAGTCCGTAGCGTCCGCCGATGGTCTTCGGGTAGGACTTGCAGGCCAGCCAACCGGCATCGATGGCTTCACCCAGGGCCGTGCGCACATCGGTGTACAACGGTTCGCCGATGCTGCCGGGTTCCTTGGTACGGTCCATGACGGCAATCGATTTGCAGGTTGCCGGGAGCGCCGCCGCAAATGCCTTCACGTCGAACGGCCGGTACAGACGGACCTTGAGACAGCCGACTTTTTTGCCGGATGCAACCAGGTGCTCGACGGTTTCGTGGGCGACTTCCGCACCCGATCCCATGATGACGATAACGTGTTCGGCATCCGGCGCGCCGACATAATCAAACAGGTGATACTGCCGGCCGGTCAGCTTGGCGAACCGGTCCATGTATTCCTGGACGATCCCCGGCGTTGCGAGATGGAAGGGGTTGACCGTTTCCCGACCCTGGAAATAGACATCGGGATTCTGGGACGTTCCACGCAAGCGGGGGTTATCGGGGGTCAGACCGCGGGCCCGGTGGGCCAGCACCAGATCCTCATCGATCATCGCGCGGATGGTTTCACGGGAAACCTGGATGATTTTCTGGACTTCGTGGGAACTGCGGAATCCGTCGAAAAAGTGCACGAAGGGGATGCGCGATTTCAGGGTGGAGGCATGCGAAATCAGCGCCATATCCATGATTTCCTGGATGTTTGATGCGCCCAGCATGGCAAAACCGGTCTGGCGGACCGACATGATGTCGGAATGATCGCCGAAGATCGACAGGGCCTGGCAGGCCAGGGAACGGGCCGACACGTGGAATACGGTCGCGGTCAATTCGCCGGCCAGCTTGTACATGTTCGGGATCATCAGCAGGAGCCCCTGCGAGGCCGTGAACGTGGAAACCATGGCGCCGGAAGTCAGGGCGCCGTGAAGGGCGCCGGCCGCGCCGCCTTCCGATTGCAGTTCCACCACCGACGGAATGGTGCCCCAGAGGTTCGCCATCCCGGCCGCGCTAAGTTCGTCCGCGGTTTCGCCCATGGGCGAAGACGGCGTGATCGGGTAGATGGCGCACACTTCACTGAGGGCATGCGCGATGTTGGCGGCGGCGGTGTTGCCGTCGATCATGACGGTGTTGACTTCCTTGGGACTCATTTTGATGCGTTCTCCTCTCGGGTAATACAACCGGACACAAACCAGGGGAGGGGGGCCTGATGCCACCCCTCCAGCAAACTTTTACGCCGACTAGATGGCCTTGCGGACGGCATCCAGCTGGCCGGCACTGCCCAGGACGATGTTCTTGTGGGCAATATATTTGGCGTATTCGACCATGAAGATTTTTCCCGGCGGCCGCAGGTCGAAATTCTCGGGGTTGTCGCGGAAACTCTCGCGGTGTACCCGGCACCAGACCAGCCGGCCGTCCGTATCGATGTTCACCTTGGTCACGCCCATGGTGGCGGCCTTGGAAATCTGGGCCTCGTCAACGCCCTTGGCGCCCTTCATCTTGCCGCCGGCGGCGTTGATGCGCTGGACCTCGTCCTGGGGCACCGAGCTGGACCCGTGCATGACCAGCGGGAACTTGGGAACCCGGCGCTGGATGTCCGTGATCACATCGAAATGCAGGCCCTGGCCACCGGCAAACTTGTAGGCGCCATGGCTGGTTCCGAACGCGCAGGCCAGGCTGTCACAACCGGACCGCTTGATGAAATCGGCCGCCTGTTCCGGGTCGGTCAGGTGGGCATCCGCCTCGGAAACGGACACATGCTCCTCCACACCGCCCAGGGTACCCAACTCGGCTTCAACCGCCATGCCCTTCTTGTGGGCGGCTTCCACGATGCGGCGGGTGATCTCGATATTCTTCTCGTAGGGTTCGCCGCTGGCATCGATCATGACCGAGTTGTAAAACCCGCTGGCGATGCAATCCATGCAGGACTTCTCGTCGCCATGGTCCAGATGGACCGAGAACACCGCCTCGGGGAAAATTTCATCCGCGGCGCGGATCATGGCTTCCAGCAGGCGTTTGTCGGTGTAACTGCGGGCGCCTTTGGAAATCTGGATGATAAACGGCGCCTTGCTGTCGAGGTTGCCCTTGAAGAGACCCATGATCTGCTCGGCATTATTGATGTTGTACGCCCCGATTGCGTATTTGCCATAGGCATGCTTGAAAAGGGGTTGCGTTGAAACCATCATGGTTTTGTCTCCTCAGTAGTTGCGGGTTGCGTTAATGAGATCGAAAACGGAAACAAACCCTAGGTCAGTCGCCGGATGAAATCAACCGAAAACGAATTCGGGTGCGCGAATCCGCGCGCTATTGATTGTCGCTGTCGATGGCATTCTTCGCAGATTCCATCGCTTTGACTGCCGAGAGAATTTCCGGCGGATCGAAAACCATGACGGATGACTTGTCAAAATCGCTGGCCAAACTACGAGCCGCTTCACCGCGTAGGGTTTGACCCCATAGCCCAGGGGGGCTTGTTGCCGTAGCGTATCGCCCAACACCGAACCATATAGCGCCCGTATGCCCACGATGCCTCAAACCGGAGAATTGGCGATCGACACCCTTTGTTTCCTGGCGTATGCGCAACACATGGCGCGGACAGCGCGATGTGATTCCGCCAGGCGTCTGTTTGAACTATTTGCGCAACCGGAGCAGCAACGGATTGAGGTACATGGCGGCTTTCAGCTTCACGCGTCCTCGCACGGGATCGGCAGGCCCAAACGTGGCTTGCCCCGGTAAGCGAGGGAGGCCCCGTGCGGTTGACGCGCGCAGGTTCAAGGATCGAGAGGATGGACGCAATGTGGCAGAAGCCAGATATAACAAGAGGAGAAACGATGAAGAAGCCGGCAGGCGGCAGGGGCGGACAACGCTTCAAGAGGACCGTCATGAAAAGCGCGACATGGATTGCAGCGTCTGCGGTTGTGGCGCTACTGGTATCGACGGCGTTCTCGGCAGATCCGTCGAAAATCAAGGATACCGAGTCTGCAACGCATGGCGATGACGCAGCCAGGCACCAGATCGTGGATACCTACAAGTTTCCCGGGTTCGAGGTGGTGCAAATCAACCTGCCGGTGCTGTCACACTACGCTTACATTCTAGGCAGCGGCAAGGAAGCGCTGATTGTTGATCCGGATCGGGACGTCCAGTTCTACCTCGACTACACGGCAAAGCATGGCCTGACGATCAAGGGCATCTATCTGACCCACTCCCACGCCGACTTCGTCGCCGGACACATGGAAATTGTCCGGGTCGCCAACTGCCCGATTTACCAGAGCGCATCCAGTGGCGCGGGTTACAAGATCGAGCCGATGAAGGATGGCTCGACGTTCAAGATTGGCACTGCCGTCATCAAGGTGCTGGAGACCCCCGGTCATACACCGGACGGCACCTGTGGGCTGGTATATGACGGAGCGGATGACAAGGTCGGCAAGATCCTGTTCACCGGCGACACGCTGTTCATCGGCAGCGTCGGTCGGCCGGACTTACTGGAAGGGAAGATGACGGCGGCCACACTGGCTTCGATGGGATACGACACATGGGTCAACAAGCTCTCCAAGCTGGATGATTCGGTGATGGTTCTTCCGGCGCATGGTGCGGGTAGTCTTTGCGGTGCGCATTTGCGCGACAGTCCCAAGAGTACCATCGGAGAGGAACGCGCGTCCAATCCGTACCTCGTTCTCAAGAGCCGCACCGAATTCATTACGGCGGTCCTGCGCGATCTCCCTGAGGCTCCGCAATACTTTGGACATAACGCGGCCATGAACCGTCAGGGCCCGTCCCTGGTGAACTGGAATGCGCCGATGCCTGCGGAGACGACGCCAACCCTGGAATTGACGGACGTGACCAAGCATTATCTGGCCGATATTCGCGAAGCGGGTGTGTATGCGGCCGAACACATCCCCAATTCGGTCAACATTGGACTGCGTGGCAGGCTGGAGACCTGGGTCGGCATCATGGTTCCCTGGGTTACCCAAGCTTCCGGCAAGCTGGTGCTGGTGGGCAGCAAGGAAGAGACCCAGGAAGCATTGCTCCGGCTTCATCGAATCGGCTACGGGGCATCCGTGCTAACCCTGGAAACTTGGAAGGCCGGCAATCTGCCCACCAAGAAAGTGGATTTCATCAAGCCGGCGGACCTTTACGCCCAGATGATGGCGGGCACGTCTCCCATCGTGGTCGACGTGCGCCTGCCGAACGAATGGACGGGCCTGCGGATCGGCGATGTGGTGAATATGCCGCTCAACCACCTGCGGGAACTGTCGGCCAAGCTGGATCCCACCCAGCCGGTGGTGGCCGTCTGCAACTCCGCGTATCGTTCCAGCATGGCCATCGGTCTCTTCGAAGCCAAGGGATTCCAGAACGTCACGTCGTTGGCTGGCGGCAGTGAAGCATGGATCGAAGCGGGTTTGCCGGTGTACGGCGCGGAGGTGGGTTCATCGGTTGTCGGGCCGGCGACGGCCAAGCGGGCGATCCGGCTTGCCGACCGCATGTCCGCCGACGAGTTGCGGCGACTTGCCAAGGACTTGCCTGGATCATTCGACCTGGTGGACATCCGCCCGGCGGAACAGTTCACGGATTACAGCATTCCTGGATCGCACAACGCAGACATCGCCGATGTGCTGGCCAACCCGGCCTA
>MHBQ01000069.1 GCA_001803315.1 Lentisphaerae bacterium RIFOXYC12_FULL_60_16 | reverse complement strand
CAGAAAACCATCCTAAACGCCCTTCGGTAACATCAATATGAGTCAACGACGAAGCCAACATTGCCTCGGTAACATTCTTCAATGAGTCAACGGGAGGGGACCGGATGGTCCGGTCCCGGGGAGGAGACACCATGAGACACGCTTGGATCAAGGCCGATGGAGGCGATTATTCGTCTTCTGCCCCGAATGGCACTAAGTTAAGCTCACTTTTCGACCCTGCGGAAGACGGCTCACGAGGACCCTGCTTCGCCAAGGGCTACGCAGGGCACGCGCTCGCCCTCCATAAGCCTTTCATTCGAAAATGGATGTAACCAGTTTGGGCGAGCGTCCTCGCGAGCCGTGATCGAAGGAAGAGCTTAACTTATATCTGTACGGCGTGTCCCCGATGCCTGAAACAGGAGGGGTGACAAGCTCCCCGGAATGTGTGAAAATTGAGGCGTTACATTTTTTTAATGTCGTTGGATACGGCGAGTAGGTCGGCCATTCCTGGCCGACCAGGTCGGGCAGTCGGGCAGGAATGCCCGACCTACTGGAGCGAGATGCTGCATTACTTATGACGGTATGTATGGTTGCGGCATGAGCCACAGGAGGCACGAAGGATGAAGACGATAAACAGTCGATGGACACTGGCGGTACTGGTGGCGGTGCTGGCGGCGGGCGGGGCGTGGGCGAATAACCTGCAAATCACGAACGTTACGGTGAGCGGTCGGGACAATACGACCGCCTTGGTCGAGTTCGATATTTCGTGGGAGAACTCGTGGCGGTACACGAACATCAACCACGATGCGGCCTGGATATTCTTCAAGGTGCTGCCGGACGGGCGTAGTGACTGGGAGCACGTTACGCTGGAAGGGACGGGAACCAACCCGACGGACTATGCGATTGGCGCCGGCACGCCGATCGAAATGATCGTGCCCGTGGACCGGGTCGGGATGATCGTGCGCCGGTCGGGCGAAGGGGCTGGCACGACCGCGGTGCAGAATGTCAAGGCGGTGTGGAACATCGCGTCCAACAGCCTGAGCAACACCGACAAGGTGAAACTCCAGGCCTTCGGCGTGGAGATGGTGTATGTGGCGGAAGGCGCGTTCAAGGTGGGCTCGGGTGGAACAGGGGTCTCCGAAATCTATAAGTACCCCACCGCAACTGAACCGTACGTTATCACCAGTGAGGATGCCATCACGGTGGGGACGGCGGACGGGAACCTGTATTACGCATCTACGGCCTACGGGGGCGACCGTGGCGGTCCGATTCCCGCAGCCTTTCCGAAAGGCTACGCGGCCTTCTACTGCATGAAGTACGAGGTCACACAAGGGCAGTACAAGGACTTCCTCAACGCATTGAACCGCGACCAACAGGCAGCTCGTTGTACGGCGACAACCCTGAACTACTACATGACGGTTACGGCGGGAGGGAGCGCGAATATTCCGAACCGCAACACGGTGCGGATGACCGAAGACCCCGGCAGTCCGTCGCGGCGCGTCTACACGACCGTCACGCGTGATCGGGCCTGTAACTGGCTGTCCTGGGCGGACGATGCTTCGTTTGCGGACTGGGCTGGTTTGCGTCCGATGACGGAGTTGGAGTACGAGAAGGCCTGCCGGGGTCCGATGGAACCGCTGGCGGACGAGTATGCTTTCGGCGCAAGCACTTACACCGTCATTTCTGGGTTGCAAGGGGTTGACGGTTCGGGCACGGAATACTACACGGCCGGAAACCTTGTTGTCTTAGGCAGCGCCCCTGACGGCCCGGTGCGGGTGGGGATCTTCGCGACGGCGGCGAGTTCGCGCGTGTCGGCCGGGGCGTCGTACTGGGGGATCATGGAACTGAGCGGGAACGTGTGGGAGCGTCCGGTGACGATCGGGCATGCGACGGGACGCGCATTTACCGGGTTGCACGGCAACGGCTTGCTCACGTCGGGTGGCGACGCGGACGTCACCGCCTGGCCGAACACGACCGCTACCGGCGCCGGGCTTCGTGGCGGCAATTGGGCTACTGCGAGTACGTCTTTGCGCGTATCGGACCGCGGCAACACCGCCTTTGTGTACGCGGTTCGGGCCTCCCACAGCGGGTGGCGCGCCGTGCGCACAGCCCCGTAGTAGAGACCGGACGGAATCGACGATTGGCGATTTTCGATTGTTGATTTGGGAAAGGGCCAGAGCAGACATCGCGAAGAGGAGTCGGGATGAAAGCACGAACAACGATAATTATGATCGGAATGGTCCTGTTTGCCACCTTGACGGCGGCACGGGCCGCGCCGGGGGACGAGCGGTTTTGCGGCGGGTCGTATGACGGGTGGGACCGCGACGTCATGGCCGCGTCCGCCGGACTTGGCGGTGCGCTGGTCTCACTTGCTTCGGGAACGGACCAGACATTCACCTGGAATGCGGCCAACCCGGCGCTGGCCGTGTTGACCATCGAGGCCGAAGATCCGGCGGGCACGATCACCAACGGCGGCGCGATGCGTGTGACGGTGCCGGCGGCCTGGGCGTGCCGGTTCGACACGAGTGTCAGCGTGACCTATGGCGGCGACGCGGCCGGTAAAGTGGGTGCGGCGAGTTTCCTGGATGGTGGCCGCACGCTGAATATCCCGGTGACGGCGGACTTCATAGCCGGCGATACGCTTACGCTTTCGGGGCTGAAACTGTTGGACTTGGCCCTGTGCCCCTCCGGTACCCAGTGGTTGGAACTGGACTTCACGGGCGACGGCACGCGGGACGTGTACGACGGGAACTCGTTGGCCCTGACCGTGCCCTGGCCGGGCGGCTCGTATGATGGTTGGGACCGTTACGTCCTGGCCGAGTCCGCGAGTCTGGACGCGACACGCAGGGGAACGGTTTTCATGCTCAGTCGGCTTATGCGGGGAAGCGGTTGCCGATGACGATCAGGGTAATCGGGGTGCATTGACCATGCGTGCACAAACGGCGGATAAGCCCCGAATCGGATGGATCGGGACGGGGGTGATGGGTTTCTGGATGTGCCGGCACGTGATGGAGGCCGGCTACGTGATGTCCGTTTACAACCGCTCTCCGGACAAGGCACAGCCGCTGGTTGAGATGGGGGCTACCCTCAAGCAATCTCCGGCCGGGGTGGCGGCGGATTCGGATATCGTGTTCACCATCGTTGGGTTTCCGAAGGATGTGCGGGAGGTGATCCTCGGCCAGCGCGGGGTTTTGTCCGCGATGCCACCCGGGGGCGTCGTGGTGGACATGACCACCAGCGAGCCGGACTTGGCGCGGCAGATGGCGGAGGAAGGACTGCAGCGGCAGGTGACGGTGCTGGATGCGCCGGTGTCCGGTGGCGATGTGGGGGCACGGGAAGCACGGCTGTCGATCATGGTGGGTGGTGATCCGGAAACGTTCAAGCGGGTCGAGCCGTTGTTTCGGGTCATGGGCAAGACCGTTGCCTTGATGGGGCCGGCGGGGTCCGGTCAGCATTGCAAGATGGCGAACCAGATCCTCATTGCCGGCACGATGATCGGCGTGGTGGAGAGTCTCCTGTATGCCCACCGGGCGGGGCTGGACCGGGACACGGTGATCGCCGTGATCGGGCAGGGGGCGGCAGGTTCCTGGTCGATCAACAACCTGGGACCCCGGATTGTGGCGGGGAATTTCGAGCCGGGATTCATGGTGGATCATTTCATCAAGGATCTGGGGATTGCCCTGGACGAAGCCACGCGCATGAAACTTGAATTGCCGGGCCTGTCGCTGGCGCGCCGGTTGTACCGGAAGGTCAAGGCACTCGGCCATGGCCGAAAAGGGACCCATGCGCTGATACTGGCGCTGGAAGCACTGAATCCGCCCGCCTGGAAAGTGTACGAGTGAAGTACATCGTTCCGTGCTTTAAGATCGTTCCACGCGATAGATGGCGGCGGCGCAGACGCGTGATCCGCCCGAGCCGGCCACCTTCACCGGCAGTCCACGGTCCATGAGTTCGCGTCCGGAGATGGCCGACGACCGTGCCCGGTCCCTGACCCCTTCCGTGATCCGGTATCGTTTGCCGGGCAACAGATTCCGTAACGGCCAGGCGGAGACTGCGGAAGCGAGTCCCAGCCGGTACACGTAGACCAGACTGGTGGTGGAGGCGGGATCCTGGAACTGGAAGACCACCCACCCGTTGTGTTCGGTCATGGGTTCGGGCGGTGTCAGGAGATGGCAGATGGATGATGCGAGGAAACGGCGCCATCGCTTGAAGAAGCGGACGTGCAGGGCGATGTCGTTCAACATCGGTTTCGGGAGGCCGGCCATGTCACCGCTGAATCCCAGCATGCCGGACATGGCGGTCAGCAGGAAGAAATCCAGATTGACCGTTTCAGCGGGTTCCCAGAGCGCTCCGCCGGCCACCAGGAGGGTGGCCGGGGATTGTGCCGTGCTCAACCCGTACCGGGGGACCAGTGAGCCGGCGGAGCGCAGGCAGGCCCAGTGTCCCAGCCGACCCGGCGGCAGGCGGAGATAAGCGCCCTGGCTGATGCGCAGGACGTCGATCGGTTTGACCGTATCGCTCAAGAAATGGCTGTCGTGATGGATCAGCGTATGCAGGTCCGAACGCAGGCCCCCGCTGGCGCATCCCTCAAAGAAAGTCCGGGGATAGGCGGCGCGAACATCGTCGAGCAGGTGGTACCACCGCCGGGTATAACCGGACAGCTCGGCGCCGGACGGGTCGGTATCCACGTCGAAATTGAAATCGAGTTTCATCCAGGCGAGACCGTAGGTTTTCACCAGGCGTCCGATCTCGTTCCGCAGCCAGGCATAGGCGTCGGGATGTTCCAGGTTGATACGGGCGGAAGGTGGAACCGGGATAAACCAGTCGGGATGTTGTTTCAGGATGGGGGCGTCGGGTCCGATCCGTTCGGGTTCCATCCAGATGCCGAACTTCAGGCCGGCGGCACGGACCTGGTCGGCGAACCGGCGCATGTGTCCGCGGAATGCCGTGGTGGTCTTTTCGCGCCAGTCGCCGGCCTGGGCCCACCAGGAGGACGTGCCGGCGCCGTACCAGCCGGCATCGATGACGAACATTTCGCAACCGGCGGTCTTGGCCGCCTTGAGCTGGCGTTTCAGGCGGGCAGGGTCGAGCCGTTCGAATTCATCGAACCAGGTGTTGTAGACCACCGGGGCAAAGGGTTTGGCATGCTGGAAATACTGTTTGAGGACGTGCCGGTGGAAGGCGGGCGCCGCCCGGTGGGGTTGGCGGCCGGTCAGGGACTGGAACAGCAGTTCCGGCAGTTTGATGGACGCGCCGGGGGCCAATTCCAGCCGCAGGTTCTCGTCGTTCAAACCGAGTTCGGCCACGGCGAGGGGCAGGGCATCCATGATTGTTACGGCCCGGATCCGGATGATCCAGTTACCTTCGGGCAACAGGTGGAAAATCAGACCGGTATCCAGATGCGTTTCGTGCAGGCAGGCGTACGGGGTTCCACCGAGCGTGGTGCGTCCGGAGACGCAGCGCAGGACGGTGTCGCCGGCATGCAGGGGATTCCAGGCGCCCTGGTTCTCATGACACCAGCGGCTTTGCTGGCTGTAGATCTCGTAGGTGCCGCTGGGAAACGGGATCCGCGCCAGACACCGGGATATTGTCGCCGGTTCGCTTCCGACATTGGTCAGCGTATCCCGGCGTCGTACGATGCCGGTATCGGGGAACACGCGCCAGCGGGAGGTTACCTGGAGATGGCTTTGGCCAGCCGTGTAAACCACATCGTTGCCACGGGTCAGGGAACGGAGCGTCTGGCAGGGCAGGTCCGGTCCTTCGAAATGGCCGAGGTTCGAGTTGATCACCACCTGTCCGAGGGCGGGGACGGGTCCCCCTTCGGCGAGTGGCACTCCGCACAGGGAGGCGAGGGTGACCGTCTTTCCGGATTTCCGGATATCGAGCAACGGTGCAGCAGGCTGGATGGTCATGGTAAAAGCCTTCTCAAGCACAACGTTTCAGGGGTGAATCCGGACTATTGATTGTCGGGCTTCAGGATGGCCGGCATGGGAAGTTTGACGATCTGGACAACCAGGAGCAGAACCCCGAGCACGATGACCAGGATGGGGATTTCGTGCTGCAAGGCCAGACGTCCGGTTTGCCGCAGGATTGAGGACAAGGCTGCCGCGAGGAAGAAGGGTCCGATAACGACCGTGAGTTTGTTGAGTCCGCCGGCGGCCAGTGTCAGGATACCCACGGCGGCGAGGCCGACCGTCCATATCCAATCAACCCCGGGGATGATCTGGAGCACGTTCAGCAACCAGGTGATACCGAACAGGATGATGAGTACGGGCACCACGAATCGTTTTCCGGATTTCATTTTAGTGCTCCTTGATTGAAGGGCTGAACCATAAGGCAATTCTTTCAGAAGCGCCGGGGGGAATCAAGATTGTATCCGCCCCGACCGGCCCGGGGTTGGTTTCAATATTTCTTCCTGACGGCGGCTGGTTAAAGCCTGGCGCACTGGGTGCCGAGAGCGGCGGCTTCAACGAGCGCCTTGGCCTTGCGTTCGGCGGAATCCTTGAAGAAGAAGGGGTTCTGTCCCTGGGCCCAGGCGAGGCGCACGTCCGTAATACCCAGGAAACCGAAAGCCGCCTGGATCGCGGGGATCAGGCAGTCGCGCGGGTTGCCGGGTTCGTAGGCGCCGCCGGACGATGCCAGGACGGCGATCGCCTTGACCTGGTGCAGGGGCTTCACGCCATCGGCGCCGATGGTGAAGGTGTGGTTGGGCATGATCACCTGGTCGATCCAGCTCTTGAGAATGCCGGGCATGGAGAAATTCCACATCGGGGTGGTGAATACCAGGAGGTTGGCCTGCTTGAAGCAACGGATATGTTTTTCGGCATAGGCCACGGCCTTTTTCTCAGCGGCCGTCGGTTTGAACGAGGCGTCGAACACCGGGTACCAGAAATTGCGGTAGGTGGCGTAATCGTAGAAGGGCGGGGGATCGGCATACAGGTCAACGGCCGTGATCGAGGCGGCGGAATTGGCCTGCTTGAGGGATTTGAAGAAAGCCTCGGTCAACTGCTTCGAGTTGGCCTCGGCGGCCGGTTTTGGGTTGGCGTTGATGTGCAGGATGTTCATGTGTTTTCTCCCGTTTCGTTGCGTTGGTTCATCGGAACATAGGCCAGATCCATGGGGCCGGTGTAGATTGCGCGGGGCCGGAAGATGCGGTTGTTCTTGAGGTATTCGAACACCCTGGCCGTCCATCCCGCCATGCGGCTGACGGCGAAAATGGGGGTGAACATCGGCAGTGGAATGCCGAGTGCCTGGTAGACGAGGCCGGAATAGAAATCGACATTCGGGAAAATGGCTTTTTTCCGGCCCAGGGCGGCAACGACTTCCTTTTCGAGGGTTGTGGCAGTTTGGTACATCCCGGCAATCGAGGGATGTCCGGACAGGTGTTTGGCCAGCGGTCCGAGAATCCGGGCGCGGGGATCATACGCCTTGTACACGCGGTGGCCGAATCCCATGACCTTCTGCTTGTTGCGCAGGGTTTTGACGACCCACGCCTTGACGTTGGAGGGGTCGCCGATGGCCTGCAGTTGTTCAATGACTGCCTCGTTGGCGCCGCCGTGCAGGGGACCGCTCAACGCCCCGATGCCCGCCGTGACGGAAGCGTAGATGTCGGCCATCGTGGAGGCCACCACCATGGCGGCGAACGTGCTGGCATTCATGCCATGATCCGCGTGCAGGATGAGGGCAATATCCAGGATGCGGGCTTCTTCGGGCGAGGGGCGTATCCCGTGCATCATGTACAGGAGGTTGGCGGCATAGCCGAGGGACGGGTCGGGGTCGATGGGCAATTTTTCGTTCCGGATGCGCGCAATGGCGGCGGTGAGTGTGGCGATGCCGGAGATCAGCCGCAGGCAGGTCTGGATACCGGCGGAATTGTCCGCGCTTTTGCGGACGTTTTGCGGCTTGTCCGCGGGCCAGAGGCGGAACTGGTATTCCGCGCGCGATTCGCCCTGTTGTTCGCTTTCCTCGGAGGGGACGGTATCCTCGTCGGCCGCGATGGCCTCGGACTCTTCCGGTTCACCGGCATCCTGGTCACGCCAGGAGAGGCGTTGGCGCAACAGGATGGTGCCCAGCCGCAGGGCGGCCATGGGATGCATCTGTTCCAGCGGGCTGGACATCATCATACGCAGGGTATGCGGCAGGAACCGATATTGAACCAGACGTTGGTTGAAGGATTCAAATTCCCTGCGGGTTGGCAAGTCGCCGTAAAGTAAAAGGAACGCCACTTCCTCAAAGGTTGACGATTCGCACAATTCCACCACGTCGTAACCGCGGTAGATCAGGTTGCCGCGCGCCCCGTTGACATATCCGACCGAGGATTCGCAGGCGATGGCGCCTTCGAGTCCCGGCCCGACGGTGCAGGTGACGGGCCATTGCACCTTGTTTCCGACCCAGGCCGCTTCCGGTGTTGATTCGCCGATATCATGAAGCGCCTGCCGGGTGGCCTTCCGGATGGTTTGTTCCAGTGTGGTGTGCTTTGCCGATTGGTTCCTACGTGGTTTTGCCATGATTCTGGTTCCTGACCGATTCGTT
>MHBQ01000068.1 GCA_001803315.1 Lentisphaerae bacterium RIFOXYC12_FULL_60_16 | reverse complement strand
CCACGCCGCGGGTCAACCGGATATGCGCTGACGGTACGATACAACCGTGGGAAACCGGCCTTTGCGCCGGGGCTTCCGCTCCGTTTCCGGAACTTCAAAACAGACGTAGACACCCCATCCCATCCCGTGGTCAAGATCAAAGGCGATCACGATTTCATGTTCACCGCGGGTCAGGTTCAACGCCCCCCGGGTACGATTCGGGATTGCCGGATTCTCCCGCCGGGGCTGGCACAGCACGACCTTCCCGTCAACGAAAACCCGGACCCCGCCATCATGTCCTACCTGCAAGTTCCAGGGCCCCGCTTCGTTTACGCGGATGCGGTTGGCCAGGTAGACCAGGCCGTCGGTATCGGCAAACCACTCATGGAGGTTTACGAATCCGGTCCACGTTGACGTCTCACCGGACACGTAGGGCCGCCAGTGGAGCCGGTCTGCCAGCGATACGGGGGCCGCACGGGCCACGCTGTGTTGCATCGGCAATACGCGGGACACTTGCCAGGAGTTGATGAAGGGACCCCGCCAGGGTTCCCGGTGCGGACGGATCCGTGGCGGTGTGGTACGATGCATGGTCCTGATCGCATGGTTGTACCGCGCCAGGGTCACGGTGATTTCCGACCGGCGGTTGCGCGCATACCACAGGCGTTCGAAACGTAATTTCAATGCGGTCATTTCACGTTGAAGGGTGCGGCGACCAACCGGCGTATCGTGACCACCAGGCCCCAGCACCGTCAGCTTGCGTGCCGCATGGGCAAGCGTATCCACGGCGAATATCCAGTAGGGCAGCACCCCGTGCGGATCCTCCCCCGGCCGGCGGGCGGCAAATGCCCGTCGTACGCCGGCAAGCTGGTCCAGCGTCCGGCGACCGAGGGCGGCATCCAGGCGCAACGGGGCCTGGAAAATCCGGTTGTTGCGGCTTTGGGATGCCATAACCGGCCGGGTCCTGCGGAAAAGCGGGTCATAGGCCGGGGCAAAGAAGAGATGCTGCCAGACACTCTGGTAGAGCCCGCTGATTCCCAGATGGGAAATGTCCCCCAGCCGGGTCAGCGCCTTCGCCAACGCGGGGCGTTTTGACCCCAGGAAAAGGCGGACAAAACGCCGGGTGAAATCGGTACGGTCGGCACGGGTATTCCAGGCCTGTTCGGCGCCGAACAGGTAACCGTGCCAGGAATACTCCATGAAGTTGTAATGTCCGCCGTCGCCCCAGTCCGTATTCAGTAATCCGCGGGCTCCGTATTGTTTCCCGGCAGCGGCGAACCCGGCAATGTTGGCCATGGCTTCCGGCAGTCGCGGGAACAACGAAACCCAGGAGGAGGTTCCCGGGCAGGCAAAGAATGGCAAGCCGGCCTTCTGAAAATCGGCGATCGTCTGGAATTTATGATTGGAGGCATAGGCCCAGTCCAGCACCGTGACATCCTTCGGGATCTTCCGGATAAGGTCCGGGTAATGACGGATGATATCCCCCCAGAACAGGATCCGTTTCCCATACTTCCGGGCAAGCCGGCTGAGGGCAATGATATGCCCGAGGTAGACTTCTCCCTTTCCTTTCCGTCGACAAAGCGCCGCGCTCTGCCCATCCCCCAGATCGCCAACCTCATCGCAGCAGACATTGAACCGGCGGGAGGAGAACAACGGCAGGAACTCCGAGAAAAGACTGTCAAGAAAGGCATAGGTGCGTGGATTGGCTGGGGACAACGACCATCGCGCATTTGTCTCAGCCAATGCGCGATAACGGGGATGCTTCAGCACCGTGGCCAGATGCCCGAAGGAGGCCAGCATGGGGACCAGTTCCACGTGCCGTTCACGGCAATACCGGTCCAGGGTCAGAATATCCTCCGGCGTCAACGGCGAAACACCCCGCCCGATATCGGGATGGCCCCGGAACAGGAAGGTGTGTTCGACATAGAGTTGCAGGTGGTTGATCTTGCAGGCGGCCAGCCGGTCGACCATCCTGAGCAATTCGGTCAACGTGGGTATCCGGCCACGGCAGACGTCGTAACAGACCCCGCGGTCCTCAAAATCGGGCCAGTCATCAATCCGGATACACGGCAGGGTCCCGGCAACCGACTGGCCCGCTATCTGTGCGAGGGTTTGCAGGCCGTACCATGCGGAGACAGGACGGTCGGCCTCCAGGGTTGCGCCACGCGGACCGATCCGCAGGCGATACCCGCCGGGCTTCAGCCCGGTGGCAAGCCGTATCCCCAGGGAATCGTGCAGCCCGGGCAACCGGATGACGGGTACATGCCCGGGAAAGAGCGTCCGGGCTCGATCGGCCACCGCCTCGAATTCATGTCCGGGAATCCCGATTGTTCCCGCCGGAGGAAGCCGGAAAACACCCCGGGTTAGAACCATCTTCTTCGGTTGAGGAATCAAGGCCAGTGTCATGTTGAGCATTCCTTCCATGCCAAGGTGCTTAAGATGTCCATGACAGCATAGGGATGCCCCATGCAAGATCAAGAATATTGCCCGTTCCGAATATTGCCCGTTCGCCCTCCAGGGGAAGGGACGGCGTCGCGGGAGCTCCGCCCTCCAGGGGAGGGAAGGAATTATGGAACGTTGAACGTGAAATGTGACCGAACGGCGGCGACGGCGCGCCGCCCTCCGGGAGTCTTGAAAGGTGGACGCCGTTGTCCCTAACGGTGTCGGTTTAGGGGAGACCGCGTTAGGGACCCTGCTTCGCCATGGGCTTCGCAGGGCAAGCAACGCGGTCCACCAAGGGAGCGACGCGGGATGGGGAAAAGGATTGTCAGGTGTGGATGCCGCGGACGGTGCGTTCAAAGGCGTCGATTTCACCCATGCCGGTCAAGGCGCCAATTTCCAGGTCAAAGGTGCGTACGGCGCCCGGTTCGATAAATTCGAGCTGGTTCTTCTCGCGCGCCTGGGCGCGTCCCCCGGCTTCGCAGTTCGACGGTTCCATGCCGACGACATAAGCGCCTTCACCCATCATCTTCCACTCAATCATCAATGGCAATTGCTTGAGCGGATAGGCCATGTAAAGTCCAAAGCCTGCCCCCTTATTGAAGGAGCGGTTGACCAGCCCGGCTTTGACCTGTCCGTTACCATCAGCCGCCATTTCCATGTAATAAACCCGTTCCTTGAATCCGGAGGTCGGCGGCAGAAACCGGCAATGGCGGTCCGCTTCGATTTTGGCTTCATCATCGCGGGTACGGGCCTTGATGACGGGTGCGATCAACTCTGAATCCGCGTCGACCACGGGATATCCGGCGTTGATGTGGTACAGCATCATCAGCGGGGTCCGCTGGTGGCCGAGATTCTCGATTTCGTCGTGGATCCAGAGGCGGTTCTCACCAAGCCGCGTGGTGATGGTGCGGGTCATGCAGAGATCTTCCCCAAACAAACGGGTTTCACGGATCTTGCCACGGATACGCATGACATATTCGTCGGCTTCCCAGGTGGTTTCCCAGGAGACCTGTTTGGCGGGAATATTCGATATGCGGCCATGGAGCCCGAGCGCTTCGCCCTGGTCCGTGCAGGGTGCGCCGGCAAAGGTCATGCCGCAGGTGGTCAGGAGACCGCCGTAGAAACTGCGCAACCACTGGATATCCCGGTTGTCATAAAAGGCGGGGTTGACATCGCCGGTGCTGGAACGCCAGCAGAGCGACTGGCCGCGATAGGCGGCGGCGGAGATGTCGAGTCCGCGATCAGGGAGGACCGTGAAGGTGAATCCGGACCCGGTGGTGACATCGAGGGCGCTGACACCCTTCTCGTTGCCGTCCCGCAGTTCGGAGGCGCGGATGCCGCCCACCTGGGAAATGTCGCCGATTCGCCGCATCAGGTCACGTTTGGAGATCGATTGTCCGTAAAGCCATGCCATGGTGGTGTCCTCCGGTTGATGTTATTTCAGCGATTTTCCCAATGCTTCTTCGTAAATGGCCAGTACATTTTCAAGCGGTGTGTCGGGCTGGATGCAATGGGCGGGCGAGAAGATGTAGCCGCCTCCGCGCGCGATGACGTCCAGCCGGTGCCGGGCTTCCCGGCGGCAATCCGCTTCGCTTCCATAGGGAAGGGTCTGCTGGGTGCTGATCAGCCCGCAGAAAGCCAGCTTGCCCTTGCACAGGGCGCGGATCTTTTCCGGGTTCATACCGGCGGGTTCAGGCTGCATGGCGTCCAGTACGTCGAGTCCCATCTCGATGAAGGTGGGCATGATGTCATGCGAGTCGCCGCAGGAATGCATCATGGCCTTGGCGCCGAACTCATGGGCGAGGTCGTAGAAAGGCTTGAGGCGGGGCTTGAACACCTCGTCGAAATCGCGGGGCGAGACCATCCGGCCGTTCTGGTTGCCGGTGTCCTCGCCGAGGCAGAGGATGTCAATCTTGCCGCGGGCGGCTTCCAGGCCGCGGCGCAGGATCTGGTAGAGGATGTCACACCGGCGGTCGATGATGGCCAGGCCGACTTCGTCCCGCAGGGCGATGTCCATCAGCACCTGTTCCATGCCGCGGCCGCGGGAGACGCCGTTAACGATGTCCGGGCAGCCGGCTCCGCCGAGGCAAAGCGCGTAACCTGCGTTCTGTTTGCAGAAGGTGGGGATGCCGTCGTAATCGAACTGGTCGGGGTCCGGCCAGGGATAACGTTGCACGTCGTCCATGGTGTGCAGGTCCGCCAGCGGCAGAACGACGGCTTCATCGTAGGTACCGGCCTGGCCGTGTTTCACCTGGCGGTAACCGGACCCCCACATATCGTAGGAGATGCCGTCGTGCGCCGGGTGCACGGTTCCCCGGTAATGGGGGAAATGGCCGTGCAGATCGATGCCCAGGCATTCGTAGACGTTTCGGCCCTTGAAGTGACGGGACAGGCGTTCGTGCATTTCCGGCGTGAGGTAGACCTGGAGCGGGACCCGGTCAGGTTCTTTCCAGGCGAGGGAGGTGAGGACGCGTTCACGTGATGTCATGGCGTATACTCCAGGTTTTCGTAGAATTCGACCCGTGCGGACTCGAAGAACGGCAGTTGCCGCTTGAAGAGGGCTTCATGGGCGGCGTCGCCAGCAAAAAAGGAAAGGGCCTTGTGCGCGGCGTTGAGGTCCGGAAACTCGCATTGCCAGATGAGCGTGTTGGTCGGCATGGAACCGGCGAGGGGTTTCATACGCCGGCCCTTGGGATAATCGGGACGGGCGGCTTCGAGCGCCGCGAATTTCCGTTCCAGGTCGAGGAAGGCCTGTTCGTTGCGGATGTCGTATTGCTGGATGATGCGCATCGTAACGCTCATGACGGGTTCTCCAGGAGGGCTGCGACGGCCGGCGCCAGTTTAACGCCGGAGTCGAGCACCAGTTTATGCAGGCAGGTCCGATCAAGGCCGGGGTGGATGGTATGCGGACTGGTGACGGAACCGGCGCCGGTCAGGGTGGCGAGCTGCTGGGCATCCTGCCAGGACAGGCCGGCGGCATGACCGGCAAGCATGCCGGACATGAAGGCATCGCCGGCGCCGGCGGTGCTGGCAACTGCAACCGGAGGGGGGGACTGGTGGGTCAGGTGTGAACCGTCCCAGGCCCAACTGCCGGCTTTGCCGGCGGTGATGGTCAGGCGCAGGTGCGGCCATTCCGTGTGGAGGTGTCGGGTGGTTTGCCGGGCAATGGCTTCCGGTTCGGCGGCGGGGTCAATTCCGGCCAGCAGGGTGGCTTCATGTGCGTTGATGGCGAGGTAGTCGACGTTGGCCAGCAGGCGATTGTGGCGGACGGTCTCCATCTCGCCGGAGGCGAACGAGGCGGCGC
This sequence comes from Lentisphaerae bacterium RIFOXYC12_FULL_60_16, assembly GCA_001803315.1. Taxonomy (GTDB): domain Bacteria; phylum Verrucomicrobiota; class Kiritimatiellia; order UBA8416; family YA12-FULL-60-10; genus YA12-FULL-60-10. The sequence goes on along the minus strand of MHBQ01000068.1, from coordinate 4,775 downwards.
GGAACGCACCGTGCCGGGTACCGGTGCGGAGCAGTTCCTGCCGGGTCTCCAGTGGTACCTCGGGAACGGCCAATACGATCGTGCGTGAACCGTTGGCCGGGAAAAGTGTGTCGGTACCGGTTATCCAATCGGGTGCAACGTGGGCGGAGGCGGAATCGTTGACCGTGAGGTTGCCGCCCGCCCCGTCCGGATAGACATAGCAGATGGCGAAGAGGGTGGGCAGGTCCGGCAGGGTGCGGACCTGGCGCAGGTCCAGGCCGGCCGCCTGCATTTCCTCGCGCAGGCGCTGGCCGACGGCATCGTTGCCGACTGCGCCGACGGGGTAGACGCGGATGGCGGGGCCGAGCAGGACGGCGACGGTATGGGCGATGATATGCAGTTTGCAGTAGTCGCGGCGGTCCAGCAGGCGGCCGCTGCGGCTTTCCTCGCGGCCGAGCGTGTGGTTGCCGTCGAGTGCGAAGAACATGCCGGACCCGATGCCGCCGGTACCGATCATGCAATCGTACCGGGATCCGGCGGGCAGGCGGAGCGGATGAAAGACGGGTCCGGCCGGCATGTTCACACTCCCAGGTCCCACTCGGGATGTTCGCTGATCGGATGCCGGGCCGTATCCATCGTTGCCGTAATCAGGGCATCGGGATGTTCCTGGAGCAGGGTCATCGGATATTCCGGGGTGGGCGGTGCAAACAAGGCGACGCGCAGGGCGGTTTGTTTCCACGCGCCGGTATCGCTGAACAGGCGCACCTTGCGGGCGGAGAGGCATTCGCGCACGCCCAGGGTGACCGACATGGGCGGGACGAACTGGTAGGCGGACCCGAAATTGCGCTGGGCCAGGGCGATGATCGTATCCAGGTTGTTGTCCTGGATGCGGATGGTGCTTTGGCGGACCTCGTCCAGTGTCAGGCTGGAATAGGGGTGGCGGCGGGCCTGGTTGTAGGCGATGTGGCCGTCCTGGCCCCAGCCTCCATAGGTGATGTCGATGGGGGTTTTGCGGATGGCGGCGGCCACGGTGTCCATCGTGGAGGGGCGCAGCCAATGGCGGTTGCGTTCGGGCACGGCCAGTGAACGGCGGACCGGTGCATAGAAATGCTTGAGCATGTAACCCCGGAAACTCAACGGGTGGTCCAGGGGGATTTCGCGGCCCTGCCAGTCGAGGCATTCGTCCATGTGGAAGACTTCAAACCGGCGCAGGCTGATCGATTCGCGGTTGATCCGTTCGGTGAACGGGACGTACCAGCAACTCGGGCCGCAGGGTATGATGGCGCGGGTGGATCGTTTACGGCGGTTGTTGGCGATGATCAGGTCGGCCAGTTCGCGCGCCATGAGCTGACCCATGTCGGCGGAATCGCGGCACAGGCGGAAGGCGACGCGCCGGCGCGGGTGGGTGGTGAGTTTGGAGCAGGGAATGCGGCACCATTGGTGGAGTTGTTTCGCGGTGAACGTTGCCATATTGCCTCCGGGTTTCGTAAATACCGGGAAGTTCTATCATGTCGGACAGCGTCCGACAATCCCTTGTTCCATGGGGTGCATCTGCGAATTTGTGCATTCTCGCTGGAGCCGGGGCGACATCGCCCCGGTCTGGGTTGGTGGTAGGCCGGCCGTGTGATGAACCGACGGGCTTCCATTTCGGGGCAAGCGGTTTCGCGTGATATGGCCCCATCCGCTTCGTTGTCGCCATCGGCGCATACGGGAGTATTGCGCCGACGGCTCCGCCTTGCGGCTGGAGCCATCTGACGCGAAGCCGTTGCCCTTTTCGAAATGGAAGCCCGGGTTTACCTCGCGGTCCGGGCGAGTACGCCGGCACCGCGATGGAATATGGAAAAGAGCATGGAATTGTGTGGAGCGCATGGTGGGGCGACCTCGCCCCGTTCCCCTCCCGACCAACCCAGATCCAGACCGGCCCGGGGTCCCGCCTACGCACGGACGCTTCGGCGTGGCACGCGGGCCGGCTCCAGCGGAAATGCTCAAACTCCCCGATGTGCCCTTCTTCCGTCAGGTGTGGATGTTGGGTGGAGGGCCGGCGAGGATGTGCACGGCATCGGCGGTTCCGCCGGTGAGATGGATCTGGGAGGCGTCGCCGCGACGCTTCCAACTCCGCACCTGGACCGCAGGATCCGTTATGTGGATCGCAGTCCGGCCGTCCCACAGGAGTTGCGTGGGGTCCGGATGCTGGACCGGCAAGGTGAACAGGTGTGGTCCGACCCCCACGGTGATCACGGCACGGGCCTTGGCCTGGGTCCAGTCCGTGTTCAAAAACATCCAGCGCCGGTAACCGGTTTCTTGGTATTCGAACCAGGCCACGCGTTCGGTCGGGTCCATCACCCGGATACCGGTGGGGGTGGAAGCGGCCAGTGCCCGGAGTACGCCGCAGGCGAATTCCAGCTGGCGGCCCCGTCCCGGATGGAACCAGGTGTTGATGAGGATGACCCGTCCCTTGCCGAGACGGTGTTCCAGCACCACCGGGGTTCCCTGGTCCGAGACGGCATGTACGGTGGTGCGTTGCGGATCGATGGCCCCGGCAAAGCAGGTGATGTCCTGGCTGAAGACGGGATAGAGTTCGTCGAAGTCCTCGGGGAAGAGGGGGTTCCGGGGGGTCAATACGAATTCGTCAGGAAGGAATCCGCGGGCCAGGTCGGACTGCCAACGGATGGATTCGATGCGCGGTCCCAACCCGTCCACCCGGATGCCGGCCAGTTCCGACAGGTCGCCGTCGTTGAAGAAATTCCATTCCATGCGCTGGTTGGTGTCCGTGGTGAAATGCGGCAGGGACATGAACAGGGTGCCGCCACCGCGGACATAGCCGATCAGTTCGTGATACAGGCCGGGGGTCATGGTATTCCAGCCGGCGAATGCGAGCAACCGGTAGGGTTTCAGGCGGTCGTCCGGACCGGTGGCCGGCACCACATCCATCTGGCCGTAGGGCGTCCAGGAGAACCATCGCCGGGTCCGGCGATGGTGCGGGACAACGCCCCGGCCGGTCCCGACATGGGGCAGGAATACGGATAGCAGTTGCCAGGACCGGGTGAGCGACATGTCGCCGAAGGTGCTTTCGCGGTTGTTGTATTCGCCGTGGTAAATATCATTGACGCCCTGGAGGATGCCGAAATGCACGGTGGGGTTGGGCAATTGCTGGGCGCGGTTGAAGTTCAGGAGATCGGTCATGTTCTGCCGGATGCTGACCAGGACCGGGTGATCGAGGCGCCGGCCGTAATCCCGCCAGCTTTCCGGTGACAGGATGTAATTGTAGGCCGGCAGGTTGTCGAAGATTCCGCCTTCCCACAGCACCTGGGAGGCGCCGGCGAGGTAGGCCGAATAGGCGACCAGGCGTGCCAGCCGGGCGCGGGAGTCGTCGCAGGCATACTGGGCGCCCTGGCCGTAATACCACAGCATGGCCGCCACAACCCCCCACGGTTTGTGGTACGGAGAGGATCCCCCGCGGCAGCAGACTTCCTCGTAGGCATTGCAGGCCGGTCCCACTTCCGCGAGGTGGGTGTCGAGGCCGCTGGCGTAGTAATGGCCCGCGAGTCCGCCGGCTGAATCAAACGTGACGAGTGGCCGGCCCGGCAGGCGGAATTCCGCCATGCGTTCGCGGAAATAGCGTAGGTATTCCTCGAGTACGGTCTTGAGATCCTTGTCCCAGCCGGGTTGACCGAGATGCAGGATGGGTTCCGGAATGGATACGCCGGAGAACCATTTGCCACCCAGGTCGGCGAGTGTCTTGAGGTCGGCGTGCTGGACCCGTGTATAGGGGGGGACCCGCAGACGCTGGAGGGCGTAGAAGCGCCGGCGCCGGACCAGGTAGTTCAGGACCGGTATCCACCGGTCGGGTGTGATGCAATGGAGGTTATTGAGAAAATCGTCGATCGAGAACCGGAACGCGTTGCCGTACTCCTGGGCGAATCCGTCGGTCAGCACGTCGGGGATCTGGTGCCAGTAGATGGTTTCCATGCCGCCGCCGACCACCAGGGACCGGTCGCGCCGGGGATCGTAGACGCGTGGCACCTGGCAGGAGAGGGCGGTTCCCGCCACGTCGAATTCGATCCGGACCGGTTCGCCCGCCTTGACGGGTGTGATATGAACGGGAGTCCGGTGCCGGTTGAATTCAAGGGCGGTATCGAGGAGTGTGACCTCGGCGTTGTCGTGCCGCGTCAGCCGGACAGGGGAAGGCGTTTCGCCGTGTATGATGTCGATGACGAAGGGTGATCCTGCCACGGCGCTGGCGGGTAGTCCCGCCAGGTGGAGATCGGTGCAGGGTACGGGTTCACTTTCGAGTTCCAGGGTGGAGAGGTAGAGGGTGGCCAGCTTGGTTTCCGCCACTTCGGGGGAGAAGGCACGATCCAGTTCCGGGTCGTAGAATTCGCCCAGGGTATCCCGTCGTGTCCGGTTGGTGAGTTTCAGGTGGTTCGCGCCCTGGCGGAGCAGGATGGGATCGAACGGAAACCGGAAGGCAGGCCAGTAGGAGGCGGTTTCCTCGTGACTGCGCCAGTGGATCATGCCGGAAAAGACAATGGTTCCGTTGACTGCGATATCGATCAGGCTGTTCATGAACTTGTGGACATAGGCATGGCTGTCGAAGATTTCCGGCATGGCGGACAGGGAGCAGACGGCCTGGTGTCCGGTGGCGGGAACCGAATCCAGGATGCCGGTGATCTCCAGTGTCTGGCCGGACGACCAGCGGATAGAGGGGCGTTCGTCGGAGAGAGAAAAGCGGTCGCGAGCCCGGAACGGGATGCGGGTTGCGGGGTGGTTGGCAAGCAGGTTGATCGGTTGCATGG
>MHBQ01000067.1 GCA_001803315.1 Lentisphaerae bacterium RIFOXYC12_FULL_60_16 | reverse complement strand
GGCATCTTGTAATAAACGTGATCAGCGATTTTGTTGCCGGGGACACGCTGACGGTGGCGGATTTGTCGTTCAAGAACTGTTTGGGTTCCGGGGCCGACCGGTTGGAGCTTGATTTTGACAACAACGGGCTCGCGGATGCCGAGGACAATAGGACGGTTTCAATCCTGTCGGCGTTTCATTACGGCGGGATGGAAGACAGTTATGCGTTGAATACGATGAACGACGATCAGGAGTTGCGCGCCAACGAAGGCGCGATATTCATGTTTGTCAAAAATCTCAGGTAAAGCCATGCGCAAGCGAACCATGACACTACGGGTGGCGGTCGTGTGCGCGCTGATGGTGAGCGGGCCGATCACGCGAGCCGCCGTCTACACGGGCGGTTCGGGCGGCGCCTATTCCATGGACACCATGACCAGCGATGTGGAGCTTGGCGGGGCGGTGGCAGCCATTGCTTCAGCGTCAAACCAATCGTTCGCGCGCGGGTATACTCCCCGGGCTATTGGAATGATTACGATCACGGATGACCCCGTCTCTCCCGGCATCAAGAGCGGGACGCCTGTCGTGATACACATCCCCTCAGGCCTGGCCATGACCTGGGACGAGACAGACACCACCGCAACATTCGGTGGTACGGCGGCGGGCAAGGTGGGAACGATCAGTTACGCCGGATCAAACAAACAGCTCGTTATCGCCGTTACGGGCGATTTTGCCGCCGGGGATACGCTGACGATCGCGGATTTGTCGTTCAAGAACTACCTGGGTTCCGGGACCGGCCATCTTGAAATGGATTTCGACAACGATGGGGGCATCGATTCCCAGGACGACAAGACGGTGACCATCCTCGGTGCATTCCACTACGGCGGCATGGAAGACGGTTACGCGATGGATGCCATGCTGCTCGACAGGGACATGCGCATTCACGGCACGCTGTTGATGGTGACGAAAAATGTCCGGCATCCCCGCTTCATGGCGGGGAAGGGCGGTGACAGGCCGGGATGGAGCGATTGACGGTTGATCGGTCCTGGCAGCATCGGCCTTGGCGGCGATCCTGGGTGGTTGCCTTGCACTCTTTGTACCACTTCTGTGGCATTATCCTCCGGAGAACGGAACCATGCCGGAACGGGCCTTCAACACTTGGCAACTGCTCTCGACGGGAACCTGGTGGGGTGTGGTGGTTGGTGCGGTTATTCGGGATCTGGATGGGGCGATATCAAGCGATTCATCGTCCCCCACCGACTGATATGTAACCGGGAGTTATCAATTCCGCAAATTGCATTGCTGGAGATGGTGGATTCGATTATATCCTCGGCTTGATACCGGAATTTACGCAAGGGAAACCCCTATATCCGGTTGTCGGGACTGCCTGGTGTTGGATGTTGCCTGTCGAAAGGAGACCCTATGCCTTCTGTCGATCTCCCTGTGGCGTGCCCCCATTGCGGCGGGGCCCCGGGCAAGTCGCATATCGATGTCCAGACCCGCCAGTCGGTGTCGGGGTCATTTTTCGATTTCCTGGCGATGCGGCTGCGGTACCGGGTGACCACGGTCAAGGTGCCGGGGATTTGTGCGAATTGTGCGCGGTCGCTGGAGGTGAAGCGGTATGTGGCCGACATGCTCACGGTGTTGCCGATCCTGGTGCTGGGGGGCGCCGGCATCCTGATGGAATCCAAAGTGATGACGGGGCTCTTCCTGTTCTACCTGCTCTATCTCGCGCGGAATTTGAACTATAACTGGGCGGATGTCATGGTTTATGCAGGGCCGTTTTCCGAATCCATGGAACCGTATGCCGTCGACGAAGCCGGCACGATGCGTCTACCCGTGGATGCGTTGCATTGCGTGGTCCGTATAGGGATTCTCCCGGTCTTGTTCGTGTCGCTTGGACTACTCAGCGCCAGCGGGCTGATCGGCCGTTCCGTTTCCCGCGATGCTGATCAGACCGCCGCGGAGCCCCCCGTTCCCAGGACGACAGTGGAAATGACGCGGGAGGAAAGTCATGCCGCGGTCAGGGACATGCTGTTGTCGCCGGTTGTGTTTGCCGTACCGCTGGATCCGGCGACCTTTGCCGCGCTCCCGGACGCTACGCGTGACCAAGCGATAAACAACCTTAAACCCGGGTCGGTGCGACCGGTGCTGCTGATGGAGTCCCGAAAGATGGGGGGGAAGATGGTGAAGATCCTCACGGTTTGGCTGCCGGGCACCACGCCGCCATCCCGGACCTCCTGCATGGACATGACCGGCCGACAGTTGATAGAGGCGTTCCTGGCGGCGGATGGCGGAATGCTGGTTTTTGAAAGGCCTGACGGGCGTCTGGCCATGGGAACGTACGATGCTCGGCAAACGATCAAAGAACTGTCCGCTGTGCGCGCCGCGCCGTTCAGGATTTATCGCACACCATAAGCGGCTGATAGGCCGAAGGGGAGGCGGGCGAAGCCCGCACGGAAGACGGCAGGAACTCCCAGTCAGAGGGTTGGATGTTCCGTGGTTCTCACGTCTGTCCCTAGGTTCACGTCTGTCCCTAGGTTCATTAGGGGAGGATCATGGCGTGTGCTTCACGCACAAAGAACGCCTTGCATTCCTCCCAGTCAAAGGGGTCGAGCATGCGGGGCGTGGGTTCCTGTTCGGCATCATTCCATGCCTGAAGGTCGCGTCACGTTCTGGCGCTGAAGGTGAACAGACGGGCATGGACCAGGTGGAACCTGATGCGGAAGGTCCGGCCTTGCAGGGTGTGCAGGGTCCGGTCGGATTTCCACTGAACCAGACCGGGGTTGATCCGGTTCCGGCAATGGGTATTGCCGGAGAAGGTTCCCCGGTTGTCGCCGCTCCATTCCGGGAGCGGGGTCCCGGAAGCATCAAACAGTTCGACCTCAATGCGCCCGTTGCACATTCCGGGATGGGAATTGAACGATTCGCGGGTGTCGGCGTTGAGTTCCAGCTCCCCACCGGGCCAGCAGAGCGGAGCGGTTTCAAATTGCCCGCCGGTGGTGGCTTCCAGGGCGCAGAAACGGTCAATACCGAGTGAGGCGTAGCCGATGGCGCCGTATTGCTGGGCGGTGTCGTAGGAATGACTGGTCCAGCGTCCTCCAAAATAGAACACCATCTGGTCACGGATGAATAGCGGCCCGTTGCTGGCACAACCTGACCAGGCCCGGTTCCAGTCGAAGGCGGGACCGATGAACGGGGTGCGGGCCGGGCGCATCCAGTGGATGCCGTCACGGCTGATGGCGAGATGGGTGGCCAGGAGGTCGCGGGCACCGTCCCAGTATTCCAGCAGGCCGAAGTGCCAGCCGTGCCGTTCAAAGACGCTCATCCCGTAGAATTCGATGTCGGGTTCGTCGTCCAGGTCGGGAAACAGGACCAGTTCAGGTTGGGTCCAGTGGATGAAGTCGGGGCTTTCCGACCGGCAGATGGTGCGGCCCGGATACCGGGTCCAGGTGTCGGTTCCCCGCGTGTATATGACATAGTGGCCGTTTACACGGTCGGGCATGACGTTGGTCCGGTCCCCGGCCTGGAGCACGCGATCTGGATGTTTGACCCATCTCAGTCCATCCCGGCTGAAGTAGGCATGCAGGCCCCACATGGGTTCCGAGGGATCAAACGTGCCGGGTTGATGCTGGAACAGGATCAGTTTCCAGGGATTGTCCGTGTCGGTTGGGTCGTGGATGACGCTGGGGCTGTCGCCGGAACCCGGAAGGATGACGGTGTTGCTGACGGGGTAGCCGGGCAGGGGGACCAGGTCAAGGGAGGGTTTGTTCCAGCGGAAACCATCGTCGCTCTCGGCGATCATGACCTTGCCGCCGGGAGGATTCCGCCCGGCCACCCAGTGTCCCCGGTGCTGGAAATCCTGGTAATACATGCGGTACCGGTTGTCCGGCAGCGGGACAACGGTGCCGAACATCGCCAGGAAGGAACCTTCATACGGCTGGTCGGGAACCAGGGACGGGTGGGGGAATACCGTGGCGGGGAACCAGCGCCGGACCAGCCGTTGCTGGTGGGCAATGGGATCGTCGGAGAACAGGTAAACCGGGCGGTTGATGGAGAAGTCCATGGATAGGTCCCTTTCAGCGGATCAGGAAGAGGCTGCCGGCGACGCCCTGGTACTCGTAGGCGCCCATGTCGACGATGCGGGTGATGATGCGGGTTCTTCCTGCCAGGTCGAGGGAGGATTCTGTGATCCAGCTCTGGTTGGTTCCGGCATTCACGCCGGGGGATCCCGACAAGATCGCATAATCCTGCAAATTGGTTGCCCGGAACAATGGGTCCGATGTCTTGTTGCCCTGGCCGGAAACCAGTTCGGGTGCGCAGGACCAGCTTACGCCGCTGATCGAGGTGAGGTTTTCGGCGGTTGTTCCCTTGCGGTTGAAATAAATGATGCAGTTGGTCACCGTCCCGCCGTCTTTTCGTATGCCTCCGCCCGGCGTCAGATCGCCAACCCAGTTCTCGGCAATCGTGCAGTTTTCAAGTTTACCATTGCCCAGGCGGACGCCGCCCCCTCCGTAGGAAGCGTGGTTCCCGGTGAGGTAATTTTTGCAGATCAACGTGTTGCGTACCGTACCTCCGCCTTCCAGGTAAAGACCGCCACCCCAGACAAAGGCGTAATTGTTGGACAGGATGCATCGGTCAACTACGGCCTGCGAGTGATTGACGAATATTCCACCCCCGTAATGGTAGCCGGAATTCTTATACACGAGACAATTCTCGATCATCCCTGGTCCACGGATGTAAATTCCACCTCCGCCGTAACCGTCGTTGCTAGCTTGGTTGTTGGTCAGGATGCAGTTCCTTGCGTAACCCCCGTTAAACAGGCGGATGCCGCCCCCGTGGGTGAGGACGGCATTGCCGCCGGAAACCGTGAAGCCTTCGATGGTCGTTTCCGCGGCAATGACGTCGAGGACGGGTCCATTCCCGGAATTCTTGACGATCTTGGTAAGCAGGGGTCCATTGATACTCTTCAGGGAGATGGATTTTGTGATCTGCAACGGGGTTGTGTAATAGGTTCCATTGCTGACCCAGATGGTCACGCCGTTCGCCGAGTAGGAGAGGGCCGCCGCGAGGTTGGTTGCCGAGGTTGTCCAGTTGGTATACGGGGCGGTGTGTGATCCATTGGTGCTGACAAACAACTCGTTGGCAAAAGCCAGGATGTGGTCGGTCTTGATCCGTGAACAGGTTCCGGCCACGCTGTTGCTGGCCACCAGTCTTACCGTATAGAAGCCGGGACTGCTGAAGGCGTTGGTGATGATCCCTGAGCTTGTGATCCCGGGAGGATTCTCGAAATTGCCGTCATTGTTAAAGTCCCATCGGTAAACGGTTCCATTGGTGGTGGGGCCGGCGATGGTGGAGGTGAAGACCACGGAAAGCGGGACTATCCCCTCCCGTGAGGAAGCAATGAAATTGCAGCGGAAAGGATTTTCCGTTCGTAAAGGAGCTTCCAGCGCGCCCATGTCGTGCGTTGGGGTTGAATCGGCATCGCCGTCTTTCGGACGTGCAACTCCGGAAAGATCATTGGTGACCGTTCCCAGGTTGATTCCCGAATCAATGCAGGGAGAGAACGGCCAGAGACGGTAATCTTTTGCTGAACGGTCGGAAAATTCGGGTTCCACGGTAGTGTTCCCCGTTCCCGAGGTGAGATCGGGTGCGCATGAATACTGGACCCCGCTCACGGAGGAGAGGTTGTTGGCTTCGCTTCCCTTCGTGTTGTAGTAGACGATGCAATTGGTGATGGTCCCGCCCCCCTTGAGTACGCCTCCCGCCGGGGTGACATCCCCCACCGAATTCTCGACCACCGTGCAATTCTCCAGCCGGCCGCCGCTCATCCAGACGCCGCCGCCCCCATACGTCGCGTTGTTTACGGTGATCCAGTTTCTGCAGAGCAGGGAATTACGTACGATTCCCCCTGTCATATATATTCCCGCTCCCCAGACATAGACCGAATTGTTCGAAATCAGGCAATTCTCGACCAGTGCCTGCGCATGGTTGAGGAATAATCCCCCGGAATAATGCATGCCGTAATTCCGGCGGATGACGCAGTCGATGATTCTGCCGGGTCCTTCCACGCATACACCGCCACCGCCTCGTACACTTTGAGGCGCCTGGTTGGATTCGATGATGCAATTCCTTATCGTTCCGCCCAGCATATACACCGCGCCGCCATGGGAGTCGCTGTTCCCGTTCCGAAGGCTCAACCCTTCCAGTGTGGCGTTGGTATGGGTCATTTCGAACAATCTGCCGGAACCTCCCGGCATGCGAAAGATGGTGGTGGCCGGCAATCCGCTGGCGCTTCTTATGGTGGTTCCGTAATTCATCAGGATATTCTTGGCCCGGTGGGTTCCGTTGCTTACGATGATCGTCAGGCCATTCACCTGAAAGGTGATGGCGGTATCAATGTTGGTTGCTGCCTTCGGCCAGGTGTCATAGGGGGAGACATGTCCACCATTGGTGGCGACATAGACGATTGCGGGGGCGGCGCGGATATACTGCGACCGGGTGAACTCCGCGCGGGCTCCGCTGCCGTTGGTCACCACCAGGCGCACGGTATAGGATCCGGCCGTAGCGTAGCTGTTGGTTATTCTCCAGGCCGAGGCACTGGCGATATTGGTGATCGCGTCGTTCTCGAAATCCCAGCAGTACACGACCTGGTTTGTGTCGGCCCCGGCGATCGAAGCCGAAAAAACCGTATCGAGGGGAACCAACCCGTTCAACGGCGCTCCGGTGAAAGAACCGCGCAGGGGGCCGGCGTTCTTGGCATCGGTTTCGTAGGCGCCCATGTCAACGGTGGCCGTGCCGTTGCCGTCCCCGTCGGTGATGCGGGGATTGCCGGCGCAATCGACGGCGCCCGCGGCTGTGTTGGTTCCCTTGTCGATGCAGGGGGATGTGAGCAGGAGCCGGAAATCATAGGCGTCGGCATTCGCGAAATCGGGGTCGGCCGTGAGGTTCCCGGTGCCGGAGGTGAGCTCGGGTGCACAGGATCGGGTGACCCCGGAAGCCGTGCTGATGTTATTGGCCAGCGTGCCCTTGAGGTTGTGGTAGACGATGCAGTTGGAGACCGTGCCCCCGCTTTTCAGGATTCCGGCGCCGGGCGTACTGTCGTAGAGCGCGTTCTTCGCGACAGTGCAATTGACCACCTTTCCGGCGCTCATCCAGATGCCGCCTCCGCCGTAACTTCCGTTGTTC
>MHBQ01000066.1:14633-58456 GCA_001803315.1 Lentisphaerae bacterium RIFOXYC12_FULL_60_16 | reverse complement strand
CCCCGCCTGAAATGCGAACGCCATGAATACCGGTGGCATTGACCAGTCCGGCGGTTACCGTGCGTTCCTCATTCATCCACCGCGAACATACTTTGGCATAGGCCCGTGGTTCCGTGGTCCCCTTCAGCACCCCTCCCGCGTCGATCACCAAAGCAGTGTGCGGCTTGAGGAAGATGCTCCCCGAAAGAAACGTGCCTCCGCGCAACACCACCCGTCCCCCCCGACGGGCCGATGCGGCGTCGATCGCAGCCTGAATCATCACCGTATCAAGCTGGGTACCGTCAGCTTTCGCCCCGTAGTCGCACGGGTCGATCGCGGGCCAGTCGTGCCAGCCGGCTGCCGTTGAAACGCCGTCATGGATTCGGTCGGGCTGCGAACAGTCAACCGGTATGGCCGATGTTTCCATTCTGAATCCTTTCTGACGACTCGATGCTTGCATCCAGCAGACACGTGGTTTGGAAACCGGCAACATCAAGTAGCTTTCCTTGGTCTTGCTTCACCAGGATATGCATACCGATGCCATCGCCGTTCACCCTGCAGACAATCGTTCCCGCCTCATTCCTCAGACATTCCAACTCGTGCGGCTGGTCACCCGGCACGTGCAGGGCGATGAAGGTCGTCCGGCGCGCCCGGCGCCGGACGAGGATGACGGGATTATAAATCTCCGCCGGCGTGGCCGGACAGACCCCCTTGAAGACCCGTGTGCCTGTTTCACCCAGCATCATCAAGCGCATCGCCCGGTCCTGAACCTTCCAGACATCCGCCGCCCATTTGGCGTTCATGATATCGAGGCTCCACCGGTCCGCGGTTTCCAGCATCTCGATCTCGCGGATATAATCATACGACGCGGGCGCCATCGACCCCGGCGCATAAGGGAGTCCCTCCGGTGAGGGGATCGCACCGCCCTTGTTGCGGCATTCAAGCGATCCGTGCACGAAGGGAAGGCCTGTCTGGATGACCCCGCCGGTATGCAGAAGCCAATCAAAGGTATGTTCCGATCCATCGGTGGCCGTGCACTCGAAAATATCGAGCAAGTAGTTCCTGGTCAGAAAAAGCGTACGTTTCAACCGGCAGCCCGGGTACGCAAAGTCGGCGCTGACCGTGCAGGCGCTCACATCATCCCGGAACAGATGGGCCTGGCACACACCGCCCTCCCGACGATCCTGTTCCGGACGGCCATTACACCAGGTGAAATGCTGGTTCCGCTCGTCCAGCACCACGGTGCTGTGTGCCAGGGTACTCATGTACCACAGGCGATGAATGGGATTCGCATATCCGCCGCTATGACCATGGTCCCGAACCAGGTGCCGGTCGTCCCGGCGGTACTCGATTCCAAGCTTTCCCGAATGCCCATGCCAGTCACCATGCGGGCCGAAGGTGACCGTCACCCCCGATCCCTTGCCTTCCCAATACGCGTCGCGTTCGCCGGTTTTCAATACACACAGGCCGGCATCGGAAAACAGCCGGCTCCGGGGTTCCGGTGCTTCGGACGCCCCGATCGCCCGTCCGATCAGCAGGGACCAGAGTCCTTCACGATCCATCCGGCCCAGCGCCCACCCGATCCAGGGTGTCTCGTACATGGCGTAGGCCAATTCGAGCCATTCCTTCCGCAGGGTTGGCTGGCTGTCACCCTTGACTTCGCCGATGAGGGGCAGGATACCCCCCTGCATCGCCATACCCGGCAGGGTGTCGAGCATGCGGCGGATCACCTCGTCGCCGCCCATGTCGAGCCCATGACGCAGGGTGATCCATCGCAGTCTCAGGAACCGCTCGATGGATCCGCCGTGATAAGAGGCCGGGCATTGTTCATACCAGAAGCCATCCGCGCCGATGGAGTTCGCCAGCTGGTACGGATAACCGCGTTCCGGGTCTGAAGTCACCCGCTCGATGAAGTCCGTTCGCCGGGTCAGCAGCCCGATGCAGAGCAGGGACAGGTTGTAGGTGGTCTGAATATTCCCGCCACGATGATTCATCTGCATGAATTTTTCGCCGACCGGCACCAGGACTCGCTCGTACAGACGCGCGCGAAGCGTCGTATCGAGTCCATCCAGGAAATCCAGCCCCAGGCATAGATCGAAGGCCTGTTTGAACATGAACGGGGCGGGATCCTCAAGATTCCGCAGGAATGTTTCCGCCGCTTCGCGGTACCAGCCGGAAAGCAGCCGGCTGCACAAGGCCAGTTCCAACAGGGTTGTCCCCGGATTTTCCGCCTTCAGGGGCTGTCCGTTCCTCGGCAGAATGTCCTCGCGCCGGGCCTCCAGACCGCTCCGGATTTTCTCCAGTCCTTTTTTCGCCCACGGATGCTTTACCACCCGGTTCGGAATGGCGGTAATGTCCTCCACGTTGAAGAATATCCCGGTCATAGGTTGTCTCCCGCTTTCGAAATCTGCAATGGCATGGTGGATATCCGATACGTATTCCCCACCCTACTCAGTGGATCATGAAGACCGAACCGCTATGTGGCTGACGGAACTTGATGAGGGAAACGTTCTTGGTCCCGATTTCAACGGTAAACAGCCCGACCGACTTTGGCTTATCCTCGGCATAAACCTCGATATCCGATCCATGGGCGGCGTTGCTGAAGACTCCCGATATGGAGCCCGGCCCCTGATTGGTCATGATGTCGAACCGGGTTGAACCCGGCGGCAGAAGCCCCGGGCGCAATACGGGATGGATCCCGCCACCGAGCGTCAGGGAACCATTCGTGACGGTCAGGCATCCCCATCCTGAACCAGGTGTCGTGGCCTCGGTGATTCGGAACACGGATTGGGCGCCGTCTTGAAACGTTGCCTGCCCGGCCACCAGCGTGCCGCCCCACATATTCAACGTATTGTCGGTTGCCACCGTCAGGAGCCCCACCCGCTCCACCCGTCCGGTCCCGTCAATGGTCAGACTATTGCCCGGCATGGTTGCAGCCCCAACGGTGAGATTCTCTCCACCCAGATCCCACAGCGAACCCATGCCGATAACCAGCGCTGAATTGTCGGCGGCTCCCGACGTGTAACCGATCGACGATGCGCCCTTTGAGTAGAGGCGACCCCCACGGGACACAATCAGGCCGTTCGTGCGGGCCGTTGCAGAAAACCCGATACGGATCGCATTGGCATTGGTTACCAGCCCTGAATCTTCAATCTGCAGCAAGTTGTTTGTCCCCGATCCAAGCGTCAAAACACCGTTGCCAAGGTTCCACATCGATCCGGCACCGGTTATCAAACCCGTGGTTGACAAGGAGGAACCGCCGGCAAAGCTGATCGTGCCGCTGGTGAACAGTTTTCCGCCGTTCGTAATAACCATCATGGATCTGCGGCTCGTCAATCCCCCCACTGAAAACGTATTGATATTGCTTACCACGCCGCCGTCCGCAACGATAAGCTTGTTTCCCGTACGCGATTCCCCCCCAACATACAGGTAGGCGGATACCACCAGGCTTCCCGGGCCGGTGACCACCAGTGTGTTGGAACTTGAACCGTTATTTCCCGAGACCCGGCCAATACCCACGTAAGAGGATGTCCGGATGATTCCACCATCGGAGACTGTCACAAGGTTGCGGGGGCTCGCTCTACCGATGGGAATCGATCCGGCATCAATTACTCCCCCCCTGCAAACCGTGACCTTGCCGGATGAGGAAGCCGCCACGTAACCCACTAACAAGGTACCAACCTCGAAGACGGCGCTGCTGACGGCGCCCCGCCCGTCCACGTACAGCTCGTTCCATTTTCCATTGTAGTTCACCCAGGAAGCGCCGAGACTCGAGCACCGGGACGTGACGCCTTCGCCCCCGACAATGGAGACCCGATTGCTGAGCGCACCGACGGCATATCCGATGATGAAATTGTTGGAGACCGTGAGTTGCCCCCCATTGGTCACCACGATGTCGTAACGGGTACCATTGACCGTCAATCCGCCATTTGCGTTGACCGTCGAACCGTCCACGCGCACAACCGATTTCCCACCGGTTCCCGAGAAATACGCGGTGTTGCCGTTCGTCCACCCGCACCGGGAGGTGCCGTTGAGCGTCCAATTGGTATCCGCGGCAAGGGTGGACCATGAACCGTTGCCATGCTGATAGCCGGCCGTTGTCGCGGTGTCCCAATATTGATTGACGGCAGGCAAAAAAGGCGCAAACACGATCGAGAGGAAAAACCCCACCGATAATATTCGCTGGTTCATGTTACCCTCTCCATCTTACGGACGCATTTTCGTTTAAGACCCTCAACTGAAAGATTGCATGCCCACTCCGGTTAAGGTAATACCTATCGATATGTATTTCAACTTGTTTTTCGCTTATGCCCTGCCGTATGAGTGAATTGCGCGGATCCAAGGCAACCGCAGCAACCATCATTCCCTGGTTGATTCCCGTATGATCAACGCTGCCGGACTTGTCAACCGACGGAAGGGGCCGGCATACCGGCCCCGGATACGGTCCAGCAGCAAGTCAAAGGCTTGCACACCTGCCGTATCATCCGCGGTGCTGATCGATGTCAGCGGCAGGGTTCCGTAACTGGCAAGCATCGAGTTGCCGGATCCAACGACCGCAACATCCCCCGGAACACGGACCCCCAGTTTCTGAAACACCCGGACGGCCAGCGAGACCATGGCGTCAAAGCCGATAAGGGCGTCAAAGGCCCCGATGTGTTCCGCCAGAAATCCCCGGAAGGATTCCACCAACGGATCCGCTGCAACATATTCCTGTGTCATGGGACGGTTGACGCGCATTTCCAGCGGTTCCGGCACCCCGGCGAGTTTCAGTTCATCACGAACGGCCGCTTCCCGGATGGCATTGATGCGGGCCTCCGGCTGCGTATTGGCCAGGCATATCCGCCGACGACCGAGTTGAAGCAGATGCCTTGCCTGGAGGCGCCCCACTTCCGCATAATCGACACTGACATCGTCACAATCGAAATCCAGCAGGCTGGCACCGTCAAAGGTCACCACGGGAAATCCGGATTGGACCAAACGACGCAGTTCCGCATGCGGCCCGGGATCGACAGGATAGACGGCCAGACCGTCCACGCCACGATCAAGTATACGCCGGATAACCCGGTCTTCCGACTCAGAATCGTTGTGATGGGCACTCAAAGTAACCGTGTAATCCCCTTTGGCGGCCGCCTCGGTCAGACCCATGGTCCGATTGATGATCACGCCCGGGGCAACAATACCAATGACATGGCTGACACCCGAACGCAGGGCTCGCGCCGTGGGATTTGGCCGATATCCCAAAGCATGAACCGCCTCCCGGATACGCTGGCGAACCGATTCAGACGCCCAGCAATTCGGCCGATCGTTCAACACCTGGCTGATGGTCGTTCGATGCAAACCGGTTTTACGCGCAACATCATCCAAGGTAACTCGTCGCACAGCGGCAGATAACGCGCCGCTCTGTTTTTTCTTCCGCTCACCCATGATTGAACGTTCCACCTTCCTCCCGGCCGGAATGCCAGCCGGTAACCCTTTATTGACAATTATTCGGTCAAACAATACTATATCTAACGATAGGTATAGGTATACAATTTTGTGTTGGTTCATATTTGCGTAAAGAGGCCTCGCGTCATATGCCTTCCCTCATCAAACCGGAAGATATAATCGAGAAAACATTCGGTGTGGTTGCTCCGGCTTCCAGGATTGATCGCCTGCCCGCCGGAACCCGTGAACTGGCGGCCCGTTACCTGAGCGGCGAATTCGGCAGGGAGATGAAACCCGCCCCCTTCAAGCTGAACCAGGAACCGGATGACCATTCCCTGGTCGACGTGTATGTCCGGGCTGCGCGACAGATTGCCGAAACGGCATCGATACGGATCGAGCCCATGGAACACCTGGCGGGAACGGCTCCTTTCCTGGAAGCTCCCCGGCACCAGACGCCCGGCAGCCACGATGCCTGCACGATCGGTTCCATCTCCCACGTCACCATCGGATTTGAGAAAGCACTGCGCATCGGATATGCCGGCATCCAGGCTGAAATCGAACAGCGCCAGCGGCAAGGCGGCCTCGATGATTACGGAACACGCTACCTCGATGCCATGTTGACCATGATCGAGTCGGCACGACAATGGCACCAGCGTCTGGTTCATGAATTGCAGGCTCGGGTTGATCAATCCAAGGGCACGGAACATCAACGATACCGGAAACTGATCTCCATCCTCGGTCAGGTTCCGGAACATCCCCCGCGCTCCTTCCATGAGGCCGTTCAGGCGTTGTGGGAATTCTGGGAATTCCAGCGCCTGTGCGGCAACTGGAGCGGAATCGGACGGATCGACAAGATGCTGGGGCCTTTCCTCGTGAAAGACCTGGAAGAAGAACGGATCACCCTGGAGGAAGCCCGGGATATCCTGGCGCATTTCTGGATCAAGGGGACGGAATGGACCGGCGCCACCGGAACGGGTGCCGGATCAACCGGTGACGCCCAATTTTATCAGAACATCATTCTCTCGGGCATTGACGAACCGGGGCGCGACGTCACCAACCCGGTCACATTCCTGGTCCTGGATATCGTCGAGGAACTGCACATCAGCGATTTCCCGGTAGCCGTCCGGGTCAGCAACCGGACCCCCGACCGGCTGTGGACCCGGATCGCCGAAGTCCAGCGCCTCGGCGGCGGCATCGTGACCATTTACAACGAAGACCGGGTCATCAAGGCGCTCGTCCAATCCGGTTTTCCGCTGGAGGATGCCCGCAATTTCACCAACGACGGCTGCTGGGAAACACTGGTTCCCGGCAAATCATTTTTCAAATACAAGACATTCGACGGACTTCAACTGCTGAAGGAATGCCTCGAACTGGATCCCGCCCGTCCGGTGACAACCGAATTCACCGCGTTTGAATCCATCCTCCAGGCTTTTCAGAAGGTACTCTACCGGGAAATCAAAGTGGTTCGGGGTATGGCGCTCCAACCCATCCTGCGGAACGACACCCTCCCGTCCCCCCTCCTTGACCTCTGGATTGAGGGGTGCATCCGGAAAGGTCGACCCTATCACGGCGGCGGACCCGTTTACCGGATCATAGCCCCGCATTTGGGCGGCTTTGCCGACGTGGTCAACAATCTTTCCGCCATCCGGAAATTCAGCTTCGCGGAGCAGCAGGTGCCCTTTGCCCGCCTTCGTGAAGCCGTCCGGAACAATTGGGAAGGCGAGGAAGCGCTCCGGTTGCAGTGTCTCCGCGATACCCCCTGCTATGGAAACGATTTGGATGAGGCCGATTCAATGGCCCAGCGTGTTTTCAACTCCTATACCGCCATCTGCCGGGAACTGGCCATGATCGAACCCACGGTGCTGATCCCGGCAGGAATCAGCACCTTCGGGCGGGAGATCAAGTGGCGTCACGAAAGGCCCGCGACCTTTTTCGGAAGAAAATCGGGTGACATCCTCGCCGCCAACCTCTCTCCAACCCCGGGAACCGACCGGAACGGACCGACGGCCGTCATCAAATCCTACGCGAAATTCGACTTCACCCGGCTGCCCAACGGTTCACCGCTGGACCTGCGGCTGCATCCTTCTTCCCTGGAAGGCGAAACGGGCCTGCGAAGTCTTGAATCCATGCTGAAAACCTTCATCCGACTGGGCGGCTGGTACCTGCAACTCGATGTGGTATCCCCTGAAATTCTCCGCCAAGCCCAGCAGCATCCCGAACAATACCCGAACCTGGTGGTCCGGATCAGCGGCTGGTCAGCGCGTTTCGCCACCCTGTGCAGGGAATGGCAGGACGCCATCATCGAACGAACCACCCATGGGGCATAGGGAATCCATTCATTGAAACCTGCGTTTTTAATCAAGTCCGGCTGGCAGGACGTCAATATCGGCGACATCGGCCATTCTCCCGGTTTGTTCGCACTCCTTGAACGCCATGCACCCGGCGTTCATCTCATCTTCTGGCCTTATGACGACAGTCCGGACGTCAACGCCTTGATGATGAGACGCTTTCCCAACATCGAGATTGTCCACGGCTCGGTAGGGGCGGACGGCTCCATGGACAAACCCCTGGCGTCTGCCTTCCACCGCGCCGACCTTCTCATCCACGGCTCCGGTCCCAGTGTCGTGGCCCGGCAAGCCGTCAACGACTGGCGCCGTATCACCGGCAAGCCCTATGGCATCTACGGGGTAACGGTCAGCGCGATCAGCGGGGAACTTAAAGATATTCTCGACCATGCCGCTTTCATTTTTACCCGGGAGACGCTCTCGCTTCACATGCTGCACAACGCCGGAGTTCGCTGCCCGGTCATGGACTTTGCCCCGGATGCATGCGTCGCTGTCGACGTGCGCGACGACAGAAAAGCCCTCGAATGGATGCAACGTGCCGGACTCGTTGAAGGCCGGTTCATCTGTGTCATTCCCCGCAACCGCATGACGCCATACCACTGGTCAAAAAAGAGCGTGAACTGGCCACAACAACATATACGCGAGGTGGAGGACATGAACCATCGCCACCGCGAGGAAGATCTCTCGAAACTGCGCGAGGCGATCACGATCTGGGTGCGAAAGACGGGGATAGCGGTTCTACTGTGTCCGGAAATGGCGGACGCCCTGTCGATCCTGGGTCCCCACGTCTACGCGCCCCTGCCCGATGATGTGCGTCCACACATGGTGCTCCGCGACCACTGGTGGTTGACGGACGAGGCGGCTTCAATCTATGCGCGTGCGTTCGCGGTGTTGAGCATGGATTGCCATTCGCCCCTGATCGCCTATCCCAATGGAACCCCGACCGTCTATGTGCGCCAGCCCCAGGACGCCCAGAAGGCCCACATGTATAATGATTTCGGGATGGAAGCATGGCTCATGCCGGTCGAGGACGTGGACGGGAAAGCAATCGCGGATCGCCTCCTCACAATACATGCCGACCCACAGGGTGCAAAGCAGTATCTCGCTGCAGGAATCACCCGGATCGCCCACCTCCACGCGGACACCTTGAAGCGCGCCTTGTCAGCGGTTTTCGACCCGCCCCGGTTGACCTGAAGCGGCAGGCATACACTTCGAAATCATTGATGAACCTTAAACGGGAGCGACCGATGTCCAGACTCTTCCATCAGCATGATATCCGCACCACCATCAGCCTGGATGGCCCCTGGGACTACTATTTCCCCAAGACAGGGACCACCATAGAGCCGACGGCATGGCGACAAGGCATGCTGGAACGGATGGAAGTCCCCGGCGTGTGGGAAATGCTCGATTCACACAAGACCTACCGCGGACAGGCCGTGGCACGCCGGAACATCACCATGCCGCAGGAAGGGCGGTTGATCCTGGTCTTCCAGGGAGTCAGTCATACGGCACGTGTTTTCCTCGATGGACGGGAACTCGGCGGCCACCATAATGCCTATACCGCTTTCGAGTTGGACGCCGGCCCGGTACAGGCCGGCTCCCATGAGGTGCTGGTCCATATTTCAAACGAACACGGCGCATTATCGGCGCTGCATTTTCCCAACGATTACTATAACTATGGCGGCATCAGCCGGCCGGTCGAGATGCAGATCTTCCCGAACCCTATACGAATCCGTCAGGTGCATGCGCAAACGGTCCCCGAGGGTTCCCGCTGGAAGGTCGTCTGCCAGGCAGCGATCATCAACCATGCCGTAACTCCCCGCACCATTGTCCTGCAGTCAACACTTGCCGGCGTCCGGTACGAACGTCCGACCGTGCTCAAGCCGGGCGTGAGCACGCATGCGTGGGAACTGCTGTGCGAGACGGTCAACCCCTGGAGTCCGGACAACCCTTCGCTTTACCTGCTGGAAACCCGGTTGATGGAAAATGGCGCCGCCCTGGATGACCTGGTGGAACGGGTCGGATTCCGGACCATCACCCTGCTCGGGGAACAGATCCTGCTCAATGGGAAACGGATTTTCCCGATGGGCTTTAACCGCCACGAGGATCATGCGTTATACGGGTGCGCCATCCCGGTCGACATCATGCGATCCGACCTGGCCCGGATGCGTGCAATGAACGCGAATGCCGTGCGCACCAGTCATTACCCCAACGACGAACGGTTTCTTGACCTGTGCGATGAACTGGGATTCCTGGTCTGGGAGGAAAACCACGCCCGGGGCTTGAACATCGAGCGGATGAATCATCCCCGTTTTCGCGACCAGTGCGCCGCCTGTAACGAGGAAATGGTGCGGCAACACTTCAATCATCCCTGCATTTTCGTGTGGGGCATCCTCAATGAATGCGCCTCCGACATCGCGGAAGGCGCCGCCCTGTACCGGGAGCAATTCGACCAGCTCCGCGCGCTGGACCCCACCCGTCCCCTGACCTTCGCTTCATGCCGCTATGAACACGACCTGTGCCAGGGGATGATCGATATTGCCGGATGGAACATCTACCCCCAGTGGTACCATGATCGGCCGGTCCTCGACACCCTGGAGGAACTCATCGCCCGGCGTGAAGCCGAAGGGATGAAAGGCAAACCCCTCATCATCAGCGAATTCGGCGCCGGGGCGATCCCGGGGTACCACGACCCGGTGCGCCGCGCCAAGTGGAGTGAAGAACGGCAATGCGATATTCTGGCCGCCCAGCTCGGGTGCATACTTCATCATCCGCGGGTTGCCGGCGCCTTTATCTGGCAGTTCTGCGATGTGCGCGTTGATGAAGAAAAGGCCATGGTGAGGCCACGGTCGATCAACGACAAGGGAGCCGTCGATGATTACCGACGGCCCAAGCTGGTGGTGCAGACAATCACACGGTATTTCGCCGACAAATCGGCCGCCTTACGGGCCGAAAGCAATACCCGAACCTCGTAGTCCGGATCAGCGGCTGGTCAGCCCGCTTCGCCACCCGGTGCAGGGAATGGCAGGAAGCCATAACACCACACGATTCGAAAGCCGCAGCTCTACTGCCGCCGGTAGAAATGCCGGATGGAGGCATAATCCGTGTCCTGGCTTTTGCCTCCCCAGTGCAATTCAACGTTCAACAGGAAATCCGTCTCCGAATCCTGGACCGTCGGTCTTGCCTCCAGGGGGAACAGGATATCGATGGGATAATTCAACGGGGGATTGCTCGTCGGTGAAACATGCTGCGCCTTTTCCCGGCCGACCCCTTTCGATTTTTTAACCTGGGCATTGGCGGCGATAAATGTCCAGTCGAACGATTTCGGTTGCGGCATGCAGGATGAGATGAACACCACCCTGACGTCACGGGCATCGACCCCCGGGGGCAGTTTACGGAAATCGAGCGTCACCCAGCAACTGAACCGGCCGGTGGCAAACCCGGTCGGCGTCATGCGTCGGATCTTCGCATGGCCGGCGCCTCCACATCCGGCCAGCAGGGCCAGGCAGAGCATCACGAACCCGGTCACAACCGGACGGAGCATCGTGCGATTTCCCTTCATGGCCATCTCCTTCCCTCCATGCTGCTGGAGACGGGACGACCCCGTCCCGTTCCCCTTTCCTGGACCGGCCCGGGCGGACCGGCCCGGGGTCGGGCCGGCTCCAAGTTCGCCCTGATACACGGGCCGGATACCGGCACTACACCTTCCGGCGGGCGGCCTGGGCCTTGCGCTTGGCGGCGGCCTTGTCCGCTGCCTGGGCGTTCTGCCGGGCTGCTTCCGCATGGCGCCGCATTTCAGCCACCGACTGGGTCTTGAGGCGGGCGGCGCCTTTCCACACCCGGGTACCCAGTCGTTTATCACTGCGCAAACGCCGGACAGCCTTTGGTATTTCCTTCCGGTATTGTGGCAGCCAGGCAGCCTGGGCGATGAGCATCTCGTCCACCATCTGGCTGATCTCGGGCGGGTCGCAAACGGCGCCGGTCAAGGGGTCCATCATCGCCGCCTGCTTGAGCAGGGCAACATCACCATGCACGGCGGCTTCAACCGCCAGCCGCTGGACGCTGATCGAGGCATTGCAGATCGCGGCGCACCCGAGGGGCAGGTCGCCCACCTGCGGCACACTGATCCCGTTACGATCGACGTAACACGGCACCTCGACCATGGCGTCGTCCGGCAGGTTGGTAATACACCCCTGGTTCGGCACGTTAAAATGGCCGCGATAGGGCCGGCCGGTTAACAGGCCCTCAATGATATAACTGCCGTGTTCATGGCCCCGCTTGTCCGGGGCATAGCTCCACGGGTCCTGCTTCATCCAGTTCGGGAAGTCGGTTTTGAACCAGTTGCGTCCTTCCGTGCACACCCGCAGGTACCCACCCGTCTCCCCATTGATCCAGGAATCGAGCGAAATCCACCGGCGAATGTCCTGGGGCCGTTTACGGTACCAGGGCAGATATTCGGAAACATGCCCGTTGGATTCCGTGGTGTAGTAACCGAACCGCCGCAGGATATCGATGCGCACCTTCTCCGTCTTCCGGTAAACGGGGTGGTTCTCAAAACCTTCCAACAGGCGCCCGGTCCAGTCCTTGCCCTGGTACCGGACCTGGATATACCACGTCTGGTGGTTGATGCCGGCGCAGATGATGTCCACCTCCTTGTGGGAAACCGGCTTGAATCCCTTGTCGCCCTTCTGCTTCCCGTTATTGACCAGGAGTTCGATCACCTGCGCGATCTGCCAATGTCCGCCCATGACCCCATGGCAAAGGCCGAGAGTCTTGACCTTGCCGTACTGGTTGGCCGCCCAGGTATTCATCACGTTGGGATTGGCATAGTTGAGGAAAAGCGCACCCGGCCTGGCCACTTCCCGGATATCCCGGCAGAAATCCAGCACGGCCGTGACATTCCGCTGCCCGTACATGATTCCGCCGATGCACAGTGTGTCGCCGACACACTGGTCCACCCCGTACTTGAGCGGGATCTCAATATCCGTGGCAAACCCTTCAAGCCCGCCGATCCGGGTCACGTTGTAAACATAATCGGCGCCCTCCAGTGCCCGGCGTCGGTTTGTCGTGGTCGTGATGCGTGCCGGAAGCTTGTTAAACGCGATATCGCGCCGCACGAGTTGGGCCAGCATGTCGAGGTTCTGGGCGTTGATATCCATGAAGGCAAATTCGGTATCCGCCAATTCCGGAACCGCCAGCATGTCCCGCATCAGCCCCCGCGTAAATCCCACGCTGCCTGCTCCGATAATCGTCACTTTCAACGCCATGAGAGTCGCTCCTTCTTAAAACCGGTTTCGGGCATCAAACACCATCAACACCGCGGCAATAAAGTTGAAATTCCGGGGTTTGTACACAGCAAATAATCACCCGCTGTTCCGAAGTGCCCCCGGCTTCAACGGAATTCCGGTTGCATGCGGGGCCGGGTTCCGTATGATGCCGGCCATGAGAACCCAGACGATCTTTGAGCAGGCTGCCACCGTGTTTGATGGTTGGACCGATGCCGATACCGGCGCACGCATCCGCCGCATCATTCCGAAAAATATCCCGCATAAGCCCGGCCTCCTTGCCACCTGCTATCACCAGTATCAGTGTTTCCTTGACGGTGGCCGGAAAGTCCTCCTCCGGCTCCGAGACGCTTCCGTCCTGCCGGGCGCCTCCTCCTCGTGCGTGGTAGACCTGGCCACCGGCCGGGCGGAGCCACTCCTGCCGCCGCATCTTCACATCATGGAAGTCATGGATGCCACCCGCCGCGCCATCGCCTTTACGGATCGACCGCTGATCGCCCAGGCCGGTCCCCCGGGCGGACACGCCTGCCTGTGGGATCTGCAAGCCGACCGGGAACTGGCCACCCTCCCCATCGGGGACTGGACATTCAACTCCATCAATTTCCTGTCCGACGGATTACGCGCGCTGGTGTTCATGTACCGCGGCAAGCCCTATGACGAGACGGTGCAATCCCGACATTATCTCCTGACGTCCGGTGAAGAACCCCGGCTCGTGATGGAAGCCGACGGGTATTTCTGCAGCCATATCCAGGGCTGTCCGACCGATCCGAACCTCTACACCTACGACCGATGGCCATCCCCCATGCGGGAAATCGACCAAACCATCACCCTCCGGTCTCTGGATGGTACATTTGAAGAACCGGTTAAACTCGATGCGGCGGCGGGTCGACCCGGCAACACCTGGGGGTGCCGCGACCACTACCTGTGGACTCCGGACGGAAAATGGATCGTCAGTTACTATTGTCCGGACCCGATCACGTTAGGTCCGGACTTCAACCATTTCAAACTCGACTGGTGGCTCAGTGCCCTTGACTGGCGGACCGGCAGGGATCTGGCCGTCCGTTATCCCGCCGGCCGATGGAACGGGCACATGCAGATCACGCCCGATTCCCGCTATATCATCTGCGGCGGCGGGTTGGGCTTTGACAAGCTGATGGCCATCGATATTGCCGGCATCCAACAGGGATGGAACGAGCAAATCCTCTGTTCATTCCCGGCCACGGTCTCCGCCGGCATAAATCACGAGCCATTCCCCTACCCCTTTGTGCTGCCTGACTACAGCGGCGTTGTCTTCAACGCCGGCTGGCCCGGATCAGACCACGGGGTCTACCTGGCTGAATGGCCGGCTTCCATTCCCCGTCAGGCGCCACATCAGGAACCCCGCGGCCTCCGGACCCCCGTACCGGTTCCCCCGGAGGCAGTTCCGCTCAATCCCGGGACCTCCCGTTGACCGCTGCAGGGCCTCCCGAAAAAGCCTTATTTGCACGCTTGACACCATTCGCTGACTCCCATAAGGTTTATGGGCTTTTGAGGACTCCCCGGGTTCAGGAAGAAGAAGGACGTGCATCATGGAAGCGTATGCAGTAGTGCAAACCAGCGGTAAGCAATACCGGGTTCAGGCAAACGACACCATCCGCGTGGACCACCTGGAGGCGGAAAAGGGATCCGTGGTCAAACTGGAACCCGTTCTGGCTGTTTCCGATGGAACCAAACTCACCATCGGACGTCCAGCCGTTGTGGGAGCATCGGTATCCGCCACGGTCATGGACCACACCCGTGGCCCCAAGCTCATATCGTTCAAGAAGAAGCGGCGGAAGGGCTATTCGCGCAAACGCGGACATCGGCAGGAACTGACCGTTCTTAAAATTCAATCAATCGGTTGAGACGTATCCCCCTGAAG
Source organism: Lentisphaerae bacterium RIFOXYC12_FULL_60_16 (assembly GCA_001803315.1). Classification (GTDB taxonomy): domain Bacteria; phylum Verrucomicrobiota; class Kiritimatiellia; order UBA8416; family YA12-FULL-60-10; genus YA12-FULL-60-10. The sequence goes on along the minus strand of MHBQ01000066.1, from coordinate 43,523 downwards.
GGCCGTACGTTTCAATTCTTGTGGAGTAATTGCCATGGCAACGAAAAAAAGCGGTGGAGCAGGTAAAAACGGGCGCGACAGCTCCGGGCGACGATTGGGCTTGAAAGCGCCCGGCGGTTCACAGGTGCTGTCAGGCGCCATTCTGGTTCGGCAGCGGGGCACCCGTTTTACGCCGGGAGCCAATGTCGGTTGCGGACGGGATCACACCTTGTTTGCCCTCAGCTCCGGCGAGGTGCGTTTTGACCGTGAAGGCAAACGCATCAATGTGGTCGCTCCCGCGGCCACCGCCTGATATTACCCGTGAAATCCCGTACCTTCGTCGACACGATCACGATTCGCCTTGAAGCCGGTGCGGGTGGCAACGGTTGCCGCAGCTTCCGCCGTGAAAAATATGTCCCGCTCGGCGGACCCGATGGTGGTGACGGCGGCAAAGGCGGTGACTGCATCCTCGTGGCGGACCGCGACACCGATTCCCTCCTCCGTTTCTTCTTTCAACCGGAACAACACGCCGAACGTGGCGAGCATGGTCGCGGCAAGCAGCAAACCGGACATTCCGGCAAGGATCTGGTACTCAACGTTCCCTGCGGAACTGAAATCTGGGCTTCTGAAGGCACCCAACAGCTTGGCGAACTCCTGCGGCATGGCGACCGTCTTGTGGTGGCCAAGGGCGGTGAGGGCGGGCTCGGCAACATACATTTCAAGACCTCCACCCATCAGGCGCCAACGGAAATCACCGAAGGCACTCCCGGTGAAACCGCACAACTCCGGCTGGAACTCAAGCTCGTCGCGGACGTCGGTCTGATCGGCTTCCCCAACGCCGGCAAGTCGTCCCTGCTGGCCGCCATAACCGATGCCCACCCGAAAATCGCCGCCTATCCGTTCACCACCCTCAACCCGATACTCGGCACCCTGGTCCGCAACGAATGGACCCGTATCCGCGTGGTCGACATCCCCGGCCTGATCGAAGACGCACACCAGGGCGTGGGATTGGGGCAGGCGTTTTTACGGCACATCGAACGGGCCCCGCTGCTCGTCTTTGTGATCGACATGGCCGGCACGGACGGACGATCCCCGGTGGACGACTACCGCAACCTGCGCCATGAACTGAAATGCTACCGGGCGGATCTCCTGAAACGCCCCTGCCTGGTGGTGGCCAACAAGATGGATATTCCCGAGGCAGCGGATCAACTGAAGGTTTTCCGGCGAAAAACCCGCGCGAAAGTCATGCCGATCTCCGCCTTCACCGGGGAAGGACTCGATACTTTCACATCCGCCCTGTTCGACCTTTGCGAACAACACCGGGAACTGCTGCCCTCCCGGTTATAGGCGGCTAAAAAGGTCCGCCTACCCCGAACCGCAGGAACTGGGTACTGCCGACCTTCACCTTGGCGGAAATATCGGGCACCGATTCCCCGAATTCAACCGATCGATCAAACACGCGTCCGACCTCCCCGAATACATGCAGGTCCGGCGACATCCATCCCACCGCCCCCAGGAATAACCGCTGATCCTCAATCGTAAACAAGTCACGGTCATAAGGACCTTTTTCCTTCAACCGGTACGACTGGCTGTCCCACCGGTATCCGGCATACACGCTCCAGTTCTGGAAATAGGCGGTCATCCGGCTTTCCGGGAACCGTGCCCGCAGACGCAGGGATTCATGAATCTGCCAGTCAACCCCGATCACCGGAACCACCAGTGTCTCGAATCCCGGCCGGATATCCAGCCCGAGAATGGCGGAGACATCGCGGTTATAGGTCCGGATGATACGCCCGGAAAACGGAACAAACAGCATATCCAGGGAAAGATCCTCGATATCCCAGTAAAACCCGGGCGCAGCGAGAAACTGCGCGCCGAACCCGTCATGGAATCTCCATGACCAGGTGATATCCGCTGCCAGGCTGGCCAGCTGATTGGGCAGTCCAATGTTGGCGGACCGCGGATACAGGATGCCCCGGAATCGGGCCCCCACATCCAGGTCACCCTGCGCGACATCCTCGAAGAAAGCAATCTTCAGGCCGGCATCCAATTCCATCTGCCCGGTTCTGCCATGCCCGGCATACTCCGATGTCGGGAGGTAGGTCAGTCCCGCACTGTACAAGGGCTCCACCGTTTCATCGAGAATCTGGCAATGTTGCGAGGGGGCCTGTCCACGGCTTGGTCGAAGCACAAATCCCGGCTCCACCGCGTGCGTCAACATGCCGCCCGCCATCAGGAACAGCACGGATCGACTCAAAACACCGCCCATAAAACGATTCATGATCGCCTCCATTCAGGGCCTGAAAAACCCTACATACCGGGCATAGTCCGTTTCAGAAGCAGGACTGTCAAGGGCAGAACGCCCGCACGGACTGAACGGAATCCGTGCCGGCAAGCACCATCACCAGGCGGTCAAGCCCGAGCGCTATTCCGGAACAGGCCGGCAAGCCGGCATCCAACATCGCCAGAAAACGCTCATCCGTTGGATATACCGGCCGGCCGGCCGCCCGGCGCGCTTCCGCCGTTTCAGCGAACCGTCGCCGCTGTTCAACGGCATCGGTCAATTCGCCGTAGGCATTGGCTATTTCGATCCCCCCCAGGTACAACTCCCAGCGCTCCGCTACGGGCGGATCACCTGCCCTGCACCGGGCCAACGCCGCCGCTTCGACCGGATAATCCATCAACACAACACCCCGATCCCGCGGCAAAGCCGGCTCGATACGGCTCACCATGTCCAGGTCAAACCGGTCGGCATCATACCGGCAACAGGGATCCCACCCGGCATGTCGGCGGTAGACCTCCGCCACGGTCAGGAGATCCCAGGGCTTGTGCCAGTCGATTCCGGAAACTGCCGTACATCCCGGACACCATGATTCAAGCCGGACCACAATCGACACCACCAGGTCGCGGGTCTCGGCCAGCAGGCCACGGTAGTCCAGGCCAAGCGCATACCATTCCGCCATCGTGAATTCCGGCTGATGCAGCCGACCCCGCTCCCCATGCCGGAAACAGGGGCCAACCTGGTAGACCCGCGGCATGCCCTGTCCCAGCAGGCATTTCATGTCCAGTTCAGGCGAAGTCCTGAGATAGCGTTCACCACTGGTCTCAGCATCGATGTGTAATTCGAGTGCCGGGGCAGGGATCCGTACCGGGGTTTCCACCTCGACATAGCCGCGGGAGTCGAAAAAAGAACGCATGGCGGCGACCACGCGGGCGCGGAAAACCAGGATATCAGGATTGGGGAGCATGATACATGCCGGGCTCCGGCCGGATGACCGCATTATTTCTTGCCCACGCGCTCGGAATATTCACCGGTCCGCGTATCAATGACCAACACATCCCCCACGTTGATGAACAACGGAACCTGCATCTCATACCCGCCTTCGAGCGTGGCCGGCTTGAATACGTTGGTTGCCGTATTGCCGCGCGCTCCGGGTTCCGTACTGATCACGGCACGTTCAATGAAGGTTGGCAGACTCACCTCGATGGGACGCCCGTTATGATACATCACTTCGATGGGAAGATCCTCTTTCATGAAGAAACGGGCCGTCCCCAGGACCTCTTTGGAAAGCGACACCTGTTCATAATTGCTGTCGATAAAAACATACGAATCCCCGTCCATGTACGAGAACTGCAGCTTCTTATGTTCCATCTGGGGCTGATCGACCTTGTCGCCGGACCGGTAATTCCGTACCGTGGTCACACCATTGAGCAGGCTCTTCATCTTGCAGGAATATACCGCCTGCCCCTTGCCCGGCTTCATGAAGCTGAATTCGGTGATCATGTAGGGAACTCCGTCGATCTCGACCTTGAGCCCCTTGCGTAATTCGGAAACATCATACATAAGACACCTCGCTTAAAATCAAGCCGGCGAAATTTATCGAAATCCACCGTCACTGTCAATCCTGGAACCCCGGTATTCGGATTGATTCCATCCGGCCGTTGACGTTTACTGGCGTCATGTCTGACGCCCTACGCCGCCTGGCCGCAACCATCCGCCACCACGGATGCCTGCTGCTTCCCCTGCTGTTCTACGGCATCACCATGTCCCGCGAGATCGGCCTGCCGGACTCGGCCATCATCATCGATGCCATGCAACAACCGGTTTTCAGCGCCCACGCCTGCAACCACAATCTCAACAACCTGATCGGCTGGCTGGTCATCCACCTGCTGCCGGGATGTTCCATCACAACGGCGGCCAACTTCACCTCCGTGCTGTATGGCGCCCTGGCCATTCCCCTGGGGTACGCCCTGGGTGTTGCGTTAAAACTGTCCCGTCAAGCCGCGCTGGCAACGGCTGCCGTATTCATGGTTTCCCAGTCTGCCTGGTGGCATGCCACCCGGGTCGAGAATTACCTGCTCAATGCCATCTTCCTGTATGCCATCCTCCTGCTCGCCGGCCGCGATGCAGGCCGAACAGCGGGGACCGCGTCTTCCCTGCGGCGCCACGCCGGTATGGCCTTCCTGGCGGGGCTGGCGCTCTTCAACCACCTGCAGAACGCCGTACTGCTCCCGTCCGTCGCAGCCTTCATCCTGGTCCGCCTGCCAGCGAACCGACGCCTGCGTCACCTGGGATGGTGTACCGTCGCCGCAGGCGCCGGCCTGCTTCCCTATGCAGCCGTGCTGGCTCATGACCTTCATGTCCAGGGCCGGAACGCCATCGCCCTGGCCATGGGCAGCCCTTTCCATGCATGGTTCGGCATCTCCCATTTTCTGCCGGGGCTTCGCTCACTCATGGAACTGATCCTGCTCCAGTTCCCCGGCCCCTTCCTGCTGCTGATCCCCGCCGGCATCCTGATCGCCGCGAGAAAGTGGCGGCATCCTTTGGCAGCCCTGATCCTGCCGCTCACCGTCATCCCCGTCATCGTATTTTCCGGATACCGGGCCTGGGATCTTTTTTCCTTTTACCTGCCCCTGTTCGCCCTGCTGGCACTGGCAGGCGGACTCGCCTGGGATTGGTGCTGGAACCATGCCGGCACCGGGGGACGGGTGGCCTGCCTGACACTCACTGCCATCAGTATCTTTACCCCGGTCTGGATATATCCAAACATCAGCCAATGGGCGAAAGATCAACCCGACGGATACTGGGGCCGGCGTTACCACGCCATACAGGCCGACTACGCCACCCGCTACGACCTTGTCAGCGCATTGGTCAGCCCGCTCCCCCCACCCGTCCCCCGCCGGATCGAGACCTTTGTAAAACAGGTCCTTACCCGCCTGCCTCCGGATTCACGCTGGATCGACGACGTGAGCACCCACCATCAGCTCCTGCTGGTCCGGGAACGGGACAGGATCGGGACCACCCTTGCGTTGAACCTGATTCAACCCGATGGATTTCCCGGCTGGGGTACCCCGTACGATGCGTTGGTCAACGACGTCATCACGTCACCCGCCGACCGGCGGATTTTCCTGCCTACCGACCGCGGGGCTTGCGGGCGGCTGTCCGACGTGCTGGCCGGGGCGGGTTGGCGTTTGGAGCCTTTCCACCTTTCCCGGCACCACGTCGTATTCGAGCTGGTACGGCCCGGACCCACTTCCGACTGACCTTCCGACTGGCTCCAACCCGGACCCAAACGGGGCTCGACCATGCCGGTTATCCGTCACGTTGAACCACGTGCAAACCCCGCAGAAACCATCCGCACCCGCCGGTGGAATCAACCCCCGAATCCGGCCGGAAAACCACGTTTTTCAGAACCGATCCCAAACCGAATTGGCTTGCACAGAAAGGCTTTTTCGGGTACTAGGACTTCAGTCAACAGCAGTAAGGGATCGTCCATGACCGAACCGAAAAAAGGCGCCAAATATGACGCCACGAGCATCACCGTTCTGGAAGGTATCGACGCGGTTCGCATGCGTCCCGCCATGTATATCGGCGACACCGCGGTGCGCGGCCTGCACCACTGTGTCTTCGAAGTGGTGGACAACAGCGTGGACGAAGCACTGGCAGGTTACTGCACCCGCATCCATGTCAAGATGAACACCGACGGATCGGTGACCGTACACGACAACGGGCGCGGCATCCCCGTGGACATGCACGCCACGGAACACCGGCCTGCCATCGAGGTCGTGCTGACCACCCTGCACGCCGGCGGAAAATTCGACAACGACAGCTACAAGGTGTCCGGTGGACTTCACGGCGTGGGCGTATCCTGCGTCAATGCCCTGAGCGAGTGGATGGAAGTCGAAGTCCGGCGCGACGGCAACGTCTACCACCAACGGTACGAATACGGCAGGCCCGCCTCCCCGCTTGAGACCATCGGAACCACCAAGAGCACCGGCACCAGTGTAACCTTTTTCCCCGACGCCAAAATATTCAACGCCATTATCTTCGACTGGGACATCCTGGCCAACCGCCTTCGTGAACTGGCCTTCCTCAACCAGGGGCTCGACGTCAAGCTGACCCGTGAGGATCCCCCGCGCGAAGAAGTATTCATGTTCAAGGGCGGCATCGTGGAATTTGTGGAATTTGTCAATCGCAGCAAGGCTCCCTTCCATCCCAAGGTCATGTACTTCACCAAGGAGCGGGACGGCGTATCGATCGAGATCGCCATGCAATACACCGACGCGTACAACGAAATGATCACCTCGTACGCCAACAACATCAACACCATTGAAGGCGGCACCCACCTCAGCGGGTTCCGGTCAGCCCTGACCCGCGCCATCAACACCTATGCCAAGAACAACAAGCTGATCAAGGACGAGAGCGAAACCATGAGCGGTGAGGATATCCGCGAGGGTCTCACCGCCGTCATCAGCGTCAAGCTGCCGCGTCCCCAGTTCGAAGGCCAGACCAAGACCAAGCTCGGCAACAGTGAAATCGAGGGGATCGTCGCGTCCATGGTCAACGAGGAACTGGCTACCTTTCTCGAGGAACACCCCTCCATTGCCCGCCGCATTGTTGACAAGGTCCTGCTGGCCCTCCGGGCGCGCATCGCCGCCCGCAAGGCGCGCGACCTGACCCGCCGCAAGGGGGCGCTGGACTCCGCCTCCCTGCCCGGCAAGCTGGCGGACTGTTCGGAACGCGATCCCGCCAAGTGCGAACTGTATATCGTGGAAGGCGACAGCGCCGGCGGCTCAGCCAAGCAGGGCCGAAACCGGGAGTTCCAGGCCATCCTCCCGCTCCGCGGCAAGGTCTTGAACGTCGAGAAGTCCCGGCTCGACAAGATCCTCAACAACGCGGAAATCCGCACCCTGATCACGGCCATCGGCGCCGGCATCGGGGAGGACGAATTCGACCTGGCCAAGACCCGGTACCATAAGATCATCATCATGACCGACGCCGACGTCGACGGCGCCCATATCCGGACCCTGCTGCTCACCTTCTTCTACCGCCAGATGCCCAAACTTATCGAACAGGGATACATCTACCTCGCCCAGCCGCCCCTGTACAAGATCACCCGGCGCAAGTCGGAGGAATATGTCGACAGCGAGGAAGCCCTGACCCGCAAGCTCCTGGATCTCGGCACCGAGGATGCCGTCCTCACGACCACCGGCACGGACCGGGAACTCAAGGGGCGCGAACTCAAGCAGCTGCTGGAAGCCCTCACCGGCATTGAACAGGTCGGACACAGCCTGGCCCGCAAGGGAATCATTTTCGACGATTACCTGACTCGCCGTGATCCTGAATCCGGCCGCTACCCCAAGTACCTGGTCACCGTGGAGGGTTCCGGGGCGCCCGACCGTCACTTCGTCTACACCGACGAGGAACTCAAGCACCTGCGCGAGGAGGTCGAGCGGCGCATCGGCAAACAGCTGGAAATCTTCTCGGAAGAAACCAACGGCGCGCCTCACTCCGGGTCCACCCTGCACTGGACTGAAATCTTTGCCGCCCAATCCCTGGCCCGGCTCATTGCCTCGATCGAGAAAAGGGGATTCACCCCCGACCAGTACCAGCATCACGAACAACCGTTGTTCACCTTCACCGGCAGCGACGAACCAACCCCGCTCCACTCCCTGGCGGAACTGCTGGACAAGGTCCGGACACTCGGCCGGGCCGGCCTTACCATCCAGCGGTACAAGGGACTGGGCGAAATGAATCCCGACCAGCTGTACGAGACCACCATGCGGCCGGATACCCGGAAACTTCTGCAGGTCAACGTCGAGAACATGGCCGCCGCCGACGCCATCTTCACCGTCCTGATGGGCAGCGAGGTGGAACCGAGACGGCAATTCATCGAAGACAACGCCCTGAACGTGCGCAACCTGGATATCTGACCCCATGGACGAAACCCAAGACCTTACCTCCGATCAACACATTGCCACGGTTCACATCGAGGAGGAGATGCGCGGCTCCTACATCGATTACTCGATGAGCGTCATCGTGGGCCGCGCCCTGCCGGATGCCAGGGACGGCCTCAAGCCGGTGCACCGGCGCGTCCTGTTTGCCATGCAGGAACTGGGCAACGCCCACAACCGGCCGTACAAGAAATCCGCCCGCGTGGTCGGTGATGTCATCGGTAAGTATCACCCCCACGGGGACCAGGCCGTCTACGACACCATCGTCCGCATGGCCCAGGATTTCTCACTCCGGTACCTGCTGGTGGACGGACAGGGCAACTTCGGCTCCATCGATGGGGACCCCCCCGCCGCCATGCGGTACACGGAAGTCCGCATGAGCCGTCTGGCCGAGGAACTGCTGGCCGACCTCGACAAGGAAACCGTCAATTTTGGCCCCAACTACGATGAGTCGCTCCAACAGCCACTGGTGCTCCCCTCCAAGTTCCCCAACCTGCTGGTCAACGGCTCAACCGGCATTGCCGTCGGCATGGCCACCAATATCCCCCCGCACAACCTGCGGGAGATCATTGACGCCATCGTCGCCCAGATCGACAACCCTGCCATCACCGTGCAGGACCTGCTCCATTTCGTGAAAGGTCCCGATTTCCCCACCGGCGGCATCATCTGCGGCACCGCGCCCATCCACGCCATGTACAAGACCGGCCGCGGCCAGATGAAGGTCAGGGGCCGGGCCTGCATCGAAGAGGGCAAACAGGGCAAGGAAACGATCATCATCACCGAGATCCCCTACACGGTGAACAAGACCACCCTGATCGAATCCATCGCCGGCCTGATCCAGGACAAGACCCTGGAAGGCATCTCCGACCTGCGTGACGAGTCCAACAAGGAAGGCATCCGGATCGTCATGGAACTGAAGCGGGGAACCGTCCCGAAAGTGCTCCTGAACAACCTCTACAAGCACACCCAGCTCCAGACCACGTTCGGCGCCATCCTGCTGGCCATCGACGACGGCAAGCCCCGGGTCATGAACCTCAAGGACCTGATCCACTGCTTTACGACCCACCGCTTCGAAGTCATCACGCGTCGGACCCGGTTCGAACTCCAGAAAGCAGAAGCGCGCGCCCACATCCTGGAAGGCCTCAAGATCGCCCTGGACAACCTGGATGCCGTGGTCCGCACCATCCGGGAAGCCCGCAACCGCGACATGGCGCGCGCCAGCCTGATGAACCGCTTCAAGCTCACCGAGGTCCAGGCCAACGCCATCCTCGACATGCGGCTCTACCAGTTGACCGGCCTGGAACGGGAAAAGATCGACGCGGAATATCTCGAGCTTATCAAGACCATCTCCTACCTGCGGGACCTGCTGGCCAACGAACACAAGATCTACGGGGTCATCAAGCAGGAGCTGCTGGAAATCCGCGAAAAATACGGGGACGCACGGCAGACCGACATCGCACCGGATGAGGGCGAAGTCAATATCGAGGACCTGGTGGCCGACCGCGGCTGCGTGATCACGATCAGCCATACCGGCTACATCAAGCGGGTCCCGCCCGACACCTACCGCGCCCAGCGTCGCGGCGGCAAGGGTGTCTCGGGCATGGCCACCAAGGAGGAGGATTTTGTCGAACACGTCTTCTCCGCCAACACCCACGACACCATCCTGTTCTTCACCGGGGGCGGCCGCGTGTATGCCGAAAAAGTGTACGAGATCCCGGAAGCCAGCCGGACCTCGCGCGGCAAGGCCATCGTCAACCTGCTGAATATCCGCAATGACGAGAAGATCGCGGCCATGATCCGCGTCCGGGAATTCGCTGAAACCGAATTCCTGGTCATGGCAACCGCCCGCGGCGTGGTGAAACGCACCAGTCTCGGCGAGTATTCCAATATCCGGCGCGACGGCATCATCGCCATCAACATCGATCCGGAAGACGAACTGATCGCCGTGGAAATGATCCCCGGCAACTCGGAAATCATCCTGACCACCCGCAAGGGCATGAGTATCCGTTTCCCGGATTCCGGCTTGCGCGACCAGGGCCGTGCCACCCGCGGTGTCCGGGGCATCACCCTCGGAGAAGGGGACCGGGTGGAAAGCATGGAACTGGTCAATCTGGAATCCACCCTGCTCATCTGCACCGAAAACGGTTACGGGAAACGCAGCCCCTTCGATGAATACCGGGTGCAGGGGCGCGGCGGACGCGGCGTCATCGCCATCCGGACTTCCGACCGGAACGGGTGTGTCGTGGCCGCCCATGCGGTCAAGGAATCGGATGCCATGATGCTCATCACCGCACATGGCAAGATGATCCGTATCAATGTCAACGACGTGCGGGTGATCGGACGCGCCACCCAGGGAGTCCGGTTGATTTCATTGGATGAAGGCGACACCCTCGTGTCGGCCGCCACCGTTGAACCCGAAGCGGATCAGGACGAAACCACGCCTACCGGGACAGCGCCGACGCCGGTAACGACTTGAAATAGGCCACCGTCTGCGGCAGGCCGTTATCCAGCGATACGCGCGGTTCCCACCCCAGTTTCGTCCGGGCCAGGGTAATGTCCGGACGGCGCACCTTGGGGTCATCCACCGGCAGGTCCTTGAAAACAATCTTCGACCGGCTGCCGGTCAGGGCCACCACCTTCTGCGCCAGTTCCAGAACGGTCATTTCAGCCGGATTCCCCACATTGATCGGTCCGGACTCATTACTTTGCGCCAGACGTACAATGCCATCAATCAGATCCGAGACGTAACAAAAACTCCGGGTCTGACCGCCGTCACCAAAAACAGTGATCGGTTCACCCGTCAAGGCCTGGGAAATAAAGGCGGGAACCGCCCGGCCATCACGGGCCCGCATCCGCGGACCGTAGGTGTTAAAGATACGTATGATCTTGGCGTCGACTCCATGCGCCCTCCGGTAGGCCATGGTCATCGCCTCGGCAAACCGCTTGGCTTCGTCGTACACCCCGCGTGGTCCAACCGGATTGACATTGCCCCAGTAGGATTCCGTCTGGGGATGCTCGAGCGGGTCGCCATACACCTCCGACGTGGACGCGATCAGGAACCGGGCGCCCTTGGCACGCGCCAGGCCCAGGGCCTTGTGCGTGCCGAGCGCACCAACCTTCAAGGTCTGGATCGGCAGTTCCAGGTAATCAATCGGGCTGGCCGGGGATGCAAAATGAAAAATGAAATCCACGGGACCCGGCAGATATATATATTCCGTGACGTCGTGGTGAATGAACTTGAAGTGCCGGTTTCCCGCCAAATGCCCGATATTCGCCTCGTTCCCGGTGATCAGGTTATCCAGGCAGATAACCGCATGCCCCATCGCCAACAAATGGTCACATAAATGGGAACCCAGAAATCCCGCACCACCCGTCACCACTGAAACCGGCATAGTCAAACCCTCCTGATATCGGCTACCGTATCGGTTCCCGATCCCGACTCCAAGCCCATTCTTCGGCCGGTCAGCCTCCGCCTTCCGGCTTCAGCCAGCCGGGCAGGCGTTTCACCAGTTCATCCAGGGTCTGCACGTGATGGTCGGCGCCGGCAGCATCCGGGCCTTCCGCCACCAGAATGGTCCGGCACCCGGCCCGGCATCCCGCTTCGACATCCCGCGGTTGATCCCCGATCATCCAGGAAGCCGCCAGGTCGATCCCGTGCCGGCGTGCCGCTTCCAGCAACATGCCGGGGTTTGGCTTCCGACATGCACACGTGTCATCGCCATGCGGACAGAAAAGGATGTCCAGCAACTCAACGGCATGGTCCCGCCGCAGGACATCCATCAGGCGCTGGTGAATCGCACGAACGGCATCTTCGGTCATGATACCAACGGCCACACACTTCTGGTTCGTCACGACAACGGCCGGAAGTCCAAGATCCCGCACCTCCCGTAAAGCCTCGACGAATTCAGGATTCAGGTGGAAGTCCTCCCACCGGGTCACATAACGGGATTCCGGCGCACGGTTTACAATGCCGTCCCGGTCGAAAAACACACACGGTCGCCCTGCGGAACTCATGCTGCCACACCTTTCGTTCACCGGTTCAAAATACCCCACGGCTACATCCCGTCACTACGATACGGAAACAACCTCCCGGGAGCCATTGTTTTTAACCGGCATGGATCATCCGTCCACGGACAATTTTGCCTTGTTACCAACCGGCGGACACGGCAGGTTATACGGGGTATGCAACCGCCCCCCAATATTGTGCTTACGGGATTTATGGGCACCGGAAAAACCTCCGTCGGCGCCCCGCTTGCCCGCCTCCTGGATTTCACCTTTGTGGACATGGACCGCCTGATCGAGACACGCGAACAACGTTCGGTCAGACGCATCTTCGATGAAGCGGGCGAACCTGCTTTCCGCATGCTTGAACGACGCCTGGTGGTGGAACTCTCCCATAACACCCGGCAGGTGATCGCCACGGGGGGCGGCGTGGTGCTCAACCCCGATAATCTCCAGGACTTCATGCGTGTCGCCATGGTGGTTTGCCTATGGTCACGGCCGGAAGTCATTGTGCAGCGGCTAACCACGGATACCACCCGTCCCCTGCTCGACCGCCCCGCGGACAAACTGGAATCCATACGTTCCCTGCTTGAAGCCCGCCGGGCCTGTTACGAATCCGTCCCCCGCCGCATCGACACATCGGACCTCACCACCAACCACGTGGTACGGCAGATCGAATCATGGTACCGGACATTCCAACCCTGATGGCCGCTTTGCGGGCTGAACATGCCGGACAGGGCAATGCGGCTTTTGGTATAGCCACGGCTGGGCCCTCGCAAACCCAGGACCGGTTTCGTCAGTGGATCGACCGGGGGATACCACCGGGCATCGACTACCTCAAGCGGCACATCCCCTTGCGGGCAGATCCCGACACCCTGCTGAGCGGGGTCCGCTCGATCCTGGCCATCGCGGCACCCTATCCCGTCAACCCGGATCCGGCTGCGGGCATCTCCACCTATGCCCGTTGCCGCGATTACCACGATATACTCCGGGCCCGCCTCCGCCGGTTTGCACGGATCATCGAACAGCATGATCCCGGCACCAAATGCCGGACCTGCGTTGATTCAGCACCCCTGGCAGAACGGGAGTGGGCATTACGGGCCGGCCTGGGCTGGCGCGGCCGGCAGGGCCATCTGGTGACGGCTTCCGGTTGTTCGGTGGTGCTGGGATTTCTCCTCACGCGAACCGTACTCCCGCCCACCGGCACCATCCCGGATCAATGCGGCACCTGTACCCGTTGTCGCGACGCCTGTCCGACGCAGGCCATTGGCCGGGACGGCCTCATCAACCCCTCACGCTGCATCAGCTACCTGACCATCGAACATTCCGGAGATATCCCGGAGTCGTTCCATACGGCAATCGGCAGACGGCTTTTCGGGTGTGACTGCTGTACCGCCAGCTGCCCATGGAACCGGCAATCCGACCACCCTCCGTCCCACGACTTTGCCTTCCGTGAAATGCCCTCGGCACATGATCTGCTGGCCATGGACGATACCACCTTCAAGGCGCGCTATGCCGATACCCCGCTGATCCGCGCCGGCTTGAAGCGACTTCAGCGGAATGCCGCCATCGTGATCCGGAACACCTGACCACAACCTGCCGGTACGCGGATCTTGCATCAACCCCCGGTACACCCTACGATATGGGTTCATGCCGTACACCCGAGGGTGAAGGATCAGACCGCATGGGTATCAGGGCAAATCTGTTAAAGGGTATGGATACGTGGGTCGGCAGTCCCTTATGCCGACTGACCGGGGTGATGACCTGGTACCGGTATCGGGACCAGCAGATTCCAATCACCCCCGGCCTTTCCTCCATACGGCGGATACTGGTCATCCGGCCGGGCGGAATCGGCGATATGATTGTACTCCTTCCGGCGTTACAGGCTCTCTCACAGGCATGTCCCGATGCACAACTTGACATTGCCTGCGAACAACGGAACCGTGGTATCTGTTCCCTGGCACCCTTTCCCTGTCACCCCATCCCGATGGATACCCAGCCGGTAAAATTCCTCGCACAATTGGCCCGGAACCCCTATGACGTGGTGATCGACACCGAGCAGTTCCACCACTTCTCCGCCCTGTTTGCCTATTGGAGCCGAGCCCCCATGCGTATCGGCTTCAATATCAATCCCCGGCGTAACGCCTTGTATACCCATCGCGTGGATTACGCCCCGGATGGATTCGAAGGCGAACAATTCATGCGGTTGCTGCAACCCTTGGGCATCCCCCCTCAATCCAGCAGGCTGGACGCATGCCTGAAACGCCATGTGGCCGGCTTGTCAATCCCTCCCCCCTCCTTGGCGATCCCGAATGATCCGTACCTGGTACTGCACCCATTTACCGGGGCGCACTACAAGCAATGGCCATCCGATCGCCTGGTTGAACTCGCCGCCCGCCTGCACGCCAGCCCGGGACTGGTGTGTGTCCTCAGCGGCGGGGCAACCGACCGTCCATCGTGTGAGACCCTGGCGCATGCCATCGAAAAACACGGCATCCCGGTCTGCAACCTTGCCGGCAAGCTTACGCTTCCCCAAACCGCACGCCTGCTGGAGAAGGCCGCCTTGTTCGTGGGATTGGATTCCGGCATGGCACACCTGGCCGTGGCCATGGGAGCCCCGACCGTGATCCTGTTTGGCGCCAGCGATGCCCGCAAGTGGGGCACAACCGGGCTCCGGCACGCGGTCGTCCGGAACCTCCTGCCCTGCGCCCCCTGCTGCATCTTTGGTTATCACAAACCCTGCCGGCATCTCGCCTGCATGCAGGGGATACCGGTGGATGATGTCATCACCGCCTGTCAGCGGGTGTTGACCGCGGGCGACTGATGCCCGGCCTCCGCTTCATGGCTCCAGGCGGCACGGAGGGAGGACCTTGCCCGCTCATACTGATCCGATCCACGCGTCCATTCCAACGCATCCAGCGCCGCCGCGTAATCCCCCTGCCGTGCATACAATTCGACCCGGATGCGATGATTGAAGGGATCCCAGAAATGCCACCGGACATATCGTTCCCACCAGGTAATTGCCGCCGGCAGTGATTGTTCGGCCAACAACCGGGTTTTCAACAGATTCAACTGCCGTTTATAGGGATTCAGGCGAAGCCCCTCATCACACCAGCGCCCGGCAACCGTGCGGAAACGACCCTCCGCCGGCTCGTTTCGTGCCCGCGATTCCCGATAGGCAGCCGACGCAATGGCCATGCATGCACGATCATGCCAGGGATACCATCGGTGGATGAACGACATGCCTTCCTGGAGCGCTTCCGCATTGGCCCGGTCCGCCCCATACCGGACACGATGATACCGGATCTGGGCGACGGATGCACGAAGACCATGCACCGTCAAGAGGGACGCCAGGACCAATCCGACCAGGTTGACGACGCGCATGACAACCTTTCCTGATCAGGGTTTCACGATCAAACGGGCCGGCACCGATTGCTCCGGTGCGGCGGAATCCGGCTTCGAGATCAACCAGTCCGATTTCAACCGGTCAACTTCCAGCTTCACGACCGCCAGTCCGGTTTCAGCCGCCACACAACGGGCATGCGCCTCCGTCACGGCCCGGGAGGCCGAACGCTCGCTGACTCCCGTCCGGACACCTTCCTGGAGGGCGGCCGTCTCGCGCGCAGCCCTCCGGATCTCCGCCGTCTGACCGGCCAACCGGACCACACGGTCACGAACCGATTCCGCCACCACGAATCGTTCGCGCACCAATTTACGAATGGCCGGGATAGCCACCAGATCCGCCGACTTGAGCGCTTCCGCCAGGCGGGCCGCTTCAGCCTGTTGGGCCGCCTGGGCATTGGCGAGTGCCAGACAGGCGGTCTGAAGCTGCATATCCGCCTCGGTCACGAACCCGGCAACCTTCACGGAATAATCCCGGACCTGCCGGATCGCCTCGTCCACCGGCACCACCGCACGCGGGCTCACGCAGGCCGTCAACAACCCCGCCAACCATAAACCGCTTATACAGGCCGGGCGCATCACAGGAATACCCGCCTCGGTACATAGATGACATCCGACGGGAAAATCCCGGGGTCCTTGTCCTTAAGATCCCGTATCCGGCGCACATCAACCTGAATAACCTGATTTCCCCGTTTGATCTGCACTTCGGTGTCCTTGGCGAAATCCGTAAATCCGCCCGCCATCGCAACGGCCTGCAACAACGTCATATCCCGGGACGACAAGGGGAATCGTCCCTCCCGCTTGACTTCACCCTGCACGAAAAACTCCTCATCGCCCACCACGAGAATAACCGTTATTTTACGGTAAATCCCCTTCTCCAGATAGGTGCGGACAATCCGCTGCTCCGCCTCCGAGGTGGTCATTCCATCCACCTTGATATCACCGATATGCGGCAGGGTGATCAACCCCATGTGGTCCACCACCTCGTTGATCTCCTCGGGCGGTGTGATGCCGCGCAAGGAAATGGTCACCTTATCATCCGTTTTCAGGCGCCGGACCCCGCCCGTGGCAACCCGCGGTTCATCCGGGAGCTGCGGACGCACGTTTGGAACTGCCGGCACCTTTACGGAATCTCCGGAAGGGGCGGCCGTCCACTGAGCCGGGTTTCGCCCCTGACTGTCGGGCCGGTAGGGACGCAGGGCGGCTTGCCCGGGAGGCGTCATGCAACCGACCAACAGCCCTATCCCCGCCATCACGGCCACCACGGTACGGATCAGGCGATCACCCGGATATACGGTTTTCGGTTCCGGATTCATGCCGGATTCGCTTTCCCGCGTTTTTTGTCCGGGTAGGTATTATAATGTTGATGGTAGTAATAATACGAATGATCCCGTGACACATTGATGTTGTTCAACACCACCCCCACCAGGTTCCCCCCCAGGTTCTCAATCATGCTCCGGGCCCGGCTGGACACCGATTTCGGATATTTGCGGTGTTGAATTACGAGCAGAACACCATCCATTTCACGGGCCAACATGGAGGCATCGCTGACTCCGATGATCGGCGGCGCATCAAACAACACCAGATCATAGGCCCCTTTCAAGGCCGTCGCCACCTGCCGGACGCGTTCAGCATCCAGCAACCCATGCACACTCCCCTGGAGCTTACCGCTGGGTATGAAATCCAGGTTCTGGACGCTGGTGTTGAGAATCACATCGGACAAGGCCTTGTCACCGACCAGCACGTTTGCGAGGCCGACCGCATTCGAAACATTCAACATCCGATGCTGGCGGGGGCGGTGCAGGTCGGCATCAATCAGGATCACCCGATCCCCCAGCGTGGCACACACATAGGCGAGGTTGAACAAGGTCAGCGATTTGCCTTCTCCCACGCTCCCGCTGGTCACGCACAACACCTTTTTGCCGTCCTGGAAACGTCGGGCAAAGCGGAGGTTGGTCCGCAAGACCCGGTAGGCTTCCTCGTGCGCCATGTCGGCCGACGGATCCGTGAACGGCTTGACCTTCTGGGGAATGACCCCCAGCGCCGAAACCCCCATGCTGCGTTCAATCTCCTCGATGGTCTTGACCGAGGTGTCGAGATACTCGATGAAATACGCCAGGGCAACGCCGGCACCCAGGCCCAGCAGGATGCTGAGGATGATATTCAACGCATAGTCCGGACTTACCGGACTTTCACGATCCGCCGGCTGGGCGGGCTTGATGATGTCCACGGTGGTGCGCGGGATCTTCTGCTCGACGATCTCCTCGTTGTACCGGATCTCCAGTTCATCGCGCATCCGGCGGGCATGCTCCACATCCTGCCTGACCCGCTCGAATTCCCGGTATCCCGTGCCGGCCGCCTGGCGTTCTGTATCCTTGATGGCTACCAGCATTTTCTCCATCACGTCGTACCGCGCCTGGGCCGCCTCAAAATCCGCCTGGACGCCGATTTTCAGCCCGGTCAAAGCTTCGGCAATCTTCAGGTTGACTTCGCGTACCGCCGCCTCCGCACGCGCCACCTCGGGATGCTTCGGGCCGAACTGCGCCTCAACCAGCCGGCTCAACTCCACATCAAAACGGCGGCGGGTTGCCACCAGTTCGTTCAGCCCGGGATCGTTGGCAATATACGGCGCCGCCGCCAGCAATTCCTCGCCCGAGAGGCTCACCACCTTGTCCAGCTTGGCCTTCTTCCCTTCCAGATCCAGACGCAACTGGATCATCGACTGTTCCGTCTCGCGCATGTTCAGCTTGCCCAGCGAACTGTCGGTGCCGCTCACCGAGCTGACCACATCGATCTGGTACTTCTGCCGGACTGCCTCCAGCTCGTTCTCGGCTGCCAGCACCTTCTTCTGGAGTTCGTCCACCGATTGCTTGAGCGCCTCAAGCGCCTTGGCCTTGATGGATCGCCGCCGCCCGACAGTCTGCTCCCGGAAAACATGCGCCACTTCATTGGCGATCGTGGCCACCTCATCCCAGACGGTCTCCTTCGGCTCCGAGAGATACATCTGGATCTCAATCAGGTTGGTATCCCGAAACTGCTGGACCCGCATCGCCTGGGATACAATCCGGACCGTCTGGCGGAAAGCCTTGTCCCCCATCACATCCAGGTACCCCATGGCCTTGCCGAATTTTTCATCCAATCGCAGATTCCGCACCACTTCTTCAACCACCGGCTCCGACTGGATGATCTCGAATTGGGTCCGCAGGAACAAGGGATCGAAACGACTCCGCGAACTTGACGTTACGTCCAGGTCCGGCGCATCTTCCCGCACCTGGATAACCGTGGAGGATGAATAAACCTTGGGGAGATTCAGGGTGATGAGGACACCCACCAGCACCACGAGCAAGGCGGTTGCAATAACAATCTCCTTGCGGGAACTGACAACGCGCCAATAGTCAAGAAAATGGAGCGTTTCCGTGGTTTCTGTCATTCAAGCCCGGCCTAAAACGCCTGGTTCAACGTCAACGTGGTTGCATTCCTGGTGGAATCCGTGCTGACGAACTCAACGTTCACGTCCGATTCAACCTGTTCATGCGTCTGCACCAGTCGAATCGTCGTAAAATCGCCCAGTTTGTAGGATACCCCGGCATTGAAAACCATCCGCGTCTCGTCCAACTCCGTTCCAGTAATGCCAAGCGCGCGCAACTCATCCATCGACATCACATCGAGAAACGCCGACGGAATAGCATCGGTATCATAATTCCCGACCCGGTACTGCACCCCGCCCAAGAGCAGTACCCGCGGCGTGGCCAGCCAATCCATGGAAAGATTCAAGGCCGTCTCCGTCTGGGCCGCAAACGGATAAACATCCGCATTACGGATGGAATGGGTAATGCCCGCACTGAACCGGGTATCCGGCTGGGGGGAATAAAGCGCCGTACAATCAACATAGGGAGCATCCATCGACCCCAGGGATCCATCCTCAAAGCTGGCCGTCACGAAACCCAGACGGGTGTTGACCCTGATTTCCTTGGCCAACTGGTAATCCAGTCCCACCGCCCCATACATGGTTTCCACCCCGCGCTCGAGATTCAGGGAGCTCTCATAATCATAGGCGTTGTACCCGCCGGCAACCACCATACCGGCAAGCGGCGACAAGGCATACCAGCACGAAGCGCCCGCGCCCATCCCGTCCTCATCCGCATCCTTGGCTCGATCACTGTCATCATACCGCTTGATACGGTGACTGCCATTCACCCCCAGCGACACCCGCCGGCTGACTGCCCGGTTGGCATACAACGCCAGCGAGTTGTAGATGAAACTGCTGTCGCGGCGCAGGGTCGTGCCAAATTGCTGAACCGACGGATCGTCCGTCATGTAAAACGCCTCGGTCAACCGCAATCCGACATCACGGGTCGGGCTGTAATTGGCATCCAACGTTAATTCATGCTGCCAATCCGTGTCGTTCTGCAGATCACCCGGATTCGAACGGTAGCGGTAACGGGGACCATAACTGAAGATAAATTCAGAATCCCCGGCACCCTTGAAAAACATATCCACGCGGGGCTTGATCCACAAATCGGTGTTGTCATCCTTGATATCATCCGATGTGGAATCGCGGTTATCCGTGTATTCAGCGGCTAAATCCACCGAGAATACCACCGGCCTAGTCATATCTGCCTGAGCTACAACATGATCGGCAAAGACCACAAACCATGCAAGAACGATTGCAACCCGAACGATTGATTTCAGCATGCCGTCCTCCATCCCGAATAGAAACCTCTGCGCCGAAGCTATTATCACGAACAATAACTGTTTCTTTTACCCCAAAAACATCCCCATGGTCAATCTCATAAACCCCCTTTTTCACATCCGTTAAAATATTCAACGGATCGCTTGTCGATTGCATCAGGATAACCGGCTCTGGTAACGTCATCGCCCATGGACAAGCGCAATTCATTTTCAATCAAGCTTTCACCCGAACAACAGCTGACCCTGGTGGGGATACTGCGTCAGGGCAATTACCGGCCGGTCCCTGTGGAATACACCCTGGCAGCGGTTGAAACCGATGACGTCCGGATATGCGTTTACCGGAAAGGCACCTGCCTGGTACAGGGCAAGGGCGCCGAGGATTTTGTACAATTCATTCTTGAACCGATGGTACTGGGACAGGTGGCCGTTGGTTATGAAGACGTCCTCAACCCGGAAGCCATCCAACCGCACATGGGCATTGACGAAAGCGGCAAGGGGGATTTCTTCGGCCCGCTGGTCATTGCCGCCGCCTATGTGGATCCCACGCTGGCCGACGCCATGCGCAAACTGGATGTCAAGGACAGCAAACGCATCACCAGCGATGACAAGGCCCGGCACGTCGGCCGTGAACTGCGCAAGCTGCTGGGACGCCGGTTCGCCCTGATTCGGATCGGCCCCGAATCCTATAACCGGTTGTATGCGAAAATGCGCAGCGTAAACGCGATGCTCTCCTGGGCACATGCCCGCGCCATCGAAAATCTCCTGGAAGCCATACCGGATTGCCCGCGGGCCATATCCGACCAGTTCGGTGACGCCCGCCAGGTGGAACGTGCACTCATGAAGAAAGGCCGCCAGATTGAACTGGTTCAGCGGCACCGTGCAGAATCGGACCTTGCGGTTGCCGCCGCCTCCATCCTGGCCCGTGAAGCATTCCTGAACGCCTTGTCCGAAATGCGCACCACCCATCCCGGCCATGCTTTCCCCAAAGGCGCCTCCTCCGGTGTCCGCGAAGCGGCCGTATCCCTGGTGCGTGCCAAGACGCCCGCCATCCTGCTCCAGACGGCCAAGTGCCATTTCAAGACAGCCGACGAAGTCCTCGCCGCCGCCGGATCATCCCGCGCCAGTCTGGGCCCCGAGGGTCAGGCAATGTCACGTCCCGTGAATCGGGAGCGGTTCCGGAAAGGTCCACCCAAGACTCCCGCTACGGATTGACCGCCATGCCTCCCGACCGTCATATATCGGCCCGCCCGCCGGGCGGAACTTTGGAATTACTGGCCATCGCCTTCCCGATGGTGGTTTCCCATGCCTGCGAAACCCTGATGATGTTCACCGACCGCCTGTTCCTTTCCCGGCTGGGGCCCGAATACATGAGCGCCGCCATGGGCGGTGGACTGACCTGTTTCATGTTCACCACCTTCTTCATGGGACTTACCGGTTACGCCAACGCGCTGGTAGCCCAACACCTGGGAGCCCGCCAGCCACAACGGTGCGCCGGCATCATCACCCAGACCCTGCTCATCACCATCGTCGCCTACCCGGTGATCCTGCTGTGCATACCGGCAGGCCATGCCTTATTCCAGATCACCCGCATCCCGGAACGCCAGCTCCACCTTCAAACCGATTATTTCAACCTGCTGATGGCCGGCACGATCCTGGGTCTCCTCCGGAACTGCCTGAGTTCCTTCTTCAGCGGGATCGGCCGGACCCGGATCGTCATGCTTTCCGCCGCCATTGCCATGACGGTCAACATCATCGCCAATTACCTGCTGATATTCGGCGCGATGGGGTTCCCCGCCCTGGGCATGCGCGGGGCGGCCATTGGCACCCTGATCGGCAGTTTCGCCGGGTTGCTGGTCCTGGCCATCCGGTACACCGGTCCAACCTGCCGCATCGCGTATGGCACAACCCGAAACCAACACTATGACCGCACGCTGATGTCCCAGCTCCTGCGCCTTGGCACGCCGAGCGGCATCGAATTCTTCCTCAACATGCTGGCGTTTGACGTGCTGGTGCTCTGCTTCCATTCATACGGCGTAGCCGTGGCAGCCGCCATCACCATCACGTTCAACTGGGATCTGGTGGCGTTCGTCCCACTGCTCGGCATCGGGATCGGCGTTACCAGCCTGGTCGGCCGTTACATGGGTGCTCGCGATCCCGACAGGGCCCATCAGGTCACCCGCTCCGGGCTGAAACTGGCGGCCATCTACACCAGCTTTGCCTTCATGACCTTCTGTCTGTTTCCCGAACCGCTGGTCCGCCTGTTCCGGCCTGCCGGCCCGGCGCAGGGATTCGACGAGGTGGTCCCCCTGGCCGTTTTCATGATCCGGTGGATGAGCATGTACGTGTTCGCCGACTCGATCGGCATCGTGTTCGGCGGCGCGTTGCGGGGCGCCGGCGACACCTTCTGGACCATGGTCATCTCCGTCGCCGCGCATTGGGTATTTGCCCTGACCGCCCTGGTCATGATCCGGTTCCTGGAGGTTGGGCCCCGCACCACCTGGATCGTGGTGGTCCTGCTGGTGGTGGGATTGGGGGCCACATTCTGGCTGCGTTACCGGACCGGGCGATGGCGTTCCCTGCGCGTGGTTGAGACATCCCCGGCTCCACCGTTGGCGGAAAACCGCGAAGTCCAGCTGTAGACGCCTCGCCGGTTTTCAGTCGGACACGCCGGCGGTTGCCGCTTCCGGAACCTGGTAAATGGCGACTTCCGGATTGTCGAACAGCTTCTCGAACCGCGGATCGGCGTCAATGTCACGGACAAACCGGACCGGATATATCCCGAGATTGGTGTAGTTGGAGTCCGCTTCCGCGACCAACCGTTTCTTGACGACAATCGCCCCGATCTTGAACCGTTGCAGATAGCGTATCCGAAG
This sequence comes from Lentisphaerae bacterium RIFOXYC12_FULL_60_16, assembly GCA_001803315.1. GTDB lineage: Bacteria > Verrucomicrobiota > Kiritimatiellia > UBA8416 > YA12-FULL-60-10 > YA12-FULL-60-10. The sequence continues at coordinate 20,340 of MHBQ01000066.1, read as the reverse complement.
CGTATTGTCCGCTCTCCAGAAGTTGCGGAGGTTATACCCCAGATACCATTCATGCTGGCAGGGGAACAACCGGTAATGGCCTTCCGGATACATGAATACCCGGAACGGTTCGACTGGTTTTTGTTTAAGATACGTGATGGCCGCCTGAAGGGCGGGCGATACCCGGCGAAGCTGGTAGGTCATATCCAGAACGCGAACACTTTGGAGAATAGCCACCGCCGCCAGCAACGAGACCAGCAGCTTGAATCTTGGAAGACGGCTGGCATGTTCTACAAAGGGCAGCAGGAGGAAAGGGATTCCCGGCAGAAAGAAGCGGGCATCGGGCGCCGTCCACAATTGAAACGCCGTCCCGGCACAATACCAGAGCCCAACCCACAACGGCCAGGCAGACCCCACCGGTGTACCCCCCGCCTTCCGCAGTCCGGTACACCAGCCCGCAAGCCCCAACACCAGGCAAGGCCAGATGATCACACCACCGTAAATCAGCCAGTTCCTCCAATCGCGCAGATCGCCTGGATGATTGGCTTCAATATAGGCATCCCGCACGGTTATCGCAAGGGGTGCAGCCTGACCAGGAACCGCCGATTTCACACTCGGGGCCGGCTTTTCCGGCACGGGCGCAACCGGCGGAGTCTCGTTCGGTTGCGACAGGTTGGCCACACGTCGGGAGAGTTGCTCAAACGGATAATAGGCGCCTTGGGTATAATGCTTTAATGACCACTGTATTCCTCCCATGACCGACAGCATCAACAAGCCGCTCAACAGGGTCCATCCGGTCGTCCGGACCACCCGTAACCATCCACCCGACGCTCCCGGACACGATCCCGCCGGAGATTTCCAGGCAACCATGGCCAGCATCGCCAGGAACGGCGGCACCATGACAAAGGCCGATACCTTCATCCCCAGCGCCACCATCATCGCCACCGTGGCCCAGAATGGGCGGCGCCGGGTGATCAAGTAGAACGCCGTAACCAGTTGGGCGGTCACCGGCACATCCTGGTACAACAAGATCCCGAACATCAGCAGGGCCGGCATGGTGGCCAGCGCCAGAACATACAGGAACGCCGAACGGTTCTCAACCCCGCCCCGGTCACGCGCCAGCAGGAACGAAACAAAAAGAAGCTGGGCCAGAAACAGCAGATGATAGAACTGGATGGCCCGTGCCGACGGAACCCAGCGGTATATCATGGCACCCAGGTAATGCCACAAATGAGGATGCGGATAACGCCGGAGTTCCGGCTCTCCCCAACCGTTCGGGATGGAAGCCATATACGTGGGCGTCGGCAAGACTTCCGCCTGGTGGGTCAGGATATGGTAATGGGTGACCTCGTCCCCCACCATCACGCCGGGGGCCAGCCATCCCACCACCAGGGCGCCCAACAACGTGGCCACGATTAACAGGGGCGCCGCCAACTGGGTCCCCCGCAACAACCGGACCAACGCCCGTTCCGGGCGTCGGAAACCCGCCGCCGGAACGGGCGCTTCCGTAACCGGTTCGGACGGCGGTTGTGGAAGCCCGGCCGCCTTCCATCCCCGCTCCAGATCCCTTAAACGCGCCTCCAACAGGGAACACCGCTGGGCCAGTTGCTTCCGATCATCCTGAAAAGACGATAAGGCCAGCGACACATGAAACGCCGCCAGGATCATGAATACCAGGAACACGACCACCACGGCCGTCACATATTCCAACCCAAACACCGACGCGACGACCGCCAACGCACGCGGCCAACAGACACTCGCCAGGATGACCGCAGCGGTCGCCACCCAGACCAGGGCATACCGTTCCTGTAACCGGTACCGCCGGATGGACTCCAGGGTGATCAGCAAGACCCCCACACTCATAAACCCGATCAGCAACCGGATCCGGACCAGGAACGAGGTGGCACCAAGCCCGTGCAGGATTCGCGTGTCCAACGACATCCCCACCAGCAACACGCCCAACAACCCCCAGATGAACACATTCACATAATGCGATCGCTGTTCCCACAACCGGACCAGCACCAGGATGCAGATGATCAGCCCCAGCAAGGCCGCCAGAATGCGCGGCAGGGCGACACCGGCCCACTGCGATACGAAGAACAACAGGGAATCGATGCTATGCGATAAGTTCATTCCGGCCCCGCCAACAGCTTGCGTGAATACCGTTCATCAACGGGCCGCAGGCGATCCACGACCAGCGCCAGGCCCACCTTGAACACGTAATAAAACGTTCCCCAGGCCCGGATGGAGGATCGGCCCGTCGTACGCGGACGAAACGGAACCGGTGTCTCGCTGAACTGATACCCCTGCCGCCGCAGCAGCGCCACGGCCTCGGGTTCCGGATAATCGGCCGGGTAATACCGGGCAAAATAGTCCAGCAAGGGGCGTCGGATCAGCCAGAACCCCGACGTCGGATCGGTAATGCGGCGGCGACAAATCATACTGAGGAACAACGCCAGCGTCCGAACCCCCAGGTAACGAAAGCGGGTGCTGATACACGCCGCCTCACTCCCGAACCGGCTCCCGATCACCAGATCGGAACGATCGGCATCCATCGCGGCAATCAGGCGCGGAATGCCGGCCGGCGGATGCTGGCCATCCCCGTCAATCCGGACCACACGATCATACCCCCGGTCAACGGCATATTGAAAACCCGCCTGCACCGCCCCACCAACCCCGACATTGCATGGCAAATCCAAGACCGTGGCCCCACCGGACCGAGCCTGACGAACGGTTTGATCGGATGATCCATCATTGACCACCACAACCTCAATGCCTGGACATGCCTGTCGCACTTCCGCCAGCAACTCCCGGATACAACCCTCTTCGTTGAACGCAGGAATAAGGATCATGGTCCGGTCCGGAAGCCGGGGTTTCATTCTCGGAGATTCATCGATCGCCATGTCGGTACCCTATTCCAATCCAGCTTCATTCGTCCACACCATATCACGGCATGTCCGGCTCATCCCAAACATACAACTGGAATTGCCGGGCATGTTCGCGCATGGCAAATTCATCAGCGTTGGGGCTGTGAATGACGGTGCGATACACCCCCGTGACCGGTTCCATCCAGGGGCTCACCGACCCGACCAGTGACGGATACAGGTTCATGCCGTGATCCGTGCTGGTCAACCAGAGTATCCGCCGGCCGGCTTGCAACCGGCGCAAGACCGCCACATAGCGGGCCTGGTATTCAGGGTCCCTGCTCTTCCACAACCGGCTTCCCTCAAAAACATCACGCCCGTGTAACAGCAGCAGGGGCGTACCGGTCCCCGGATCATCGGCGACCACCATGGCCCCCAGTGGAATTTTTTCATTCAGGACGGACAGTACCTCCCGAAGTCCGACATAATCCCCCACACGGGCCGCCCGGCGGCTGGCCTTGCCTCCAACCAGGCACAACGCCGTCATCAACAACACCCCGAGGGGCCGGCCCGTCCACGCCGGCATCCGGGGCATCCTGACCGGCAGGGTCAAGCCTGCGCCGGCCACCACGGCCATCAACGGCAGTAGAAACACGATATACCGGCGAAAGGCCCATGGATAAATCGGCGCGATGCCGGGATTGAGGAACAACAACGCCACCACACCGGCCAGGGCCGTCGCCACAACCCTTACCCGGCTCATTCCCGCTGAACGGTCATGCACCAGGAACAAGGTCCCCACCCCCAGCAGCACAAACCACGCGGCCCGGTGAAACGGAACAAACCGGCTGAAACGAAACACCCATTCCCCGACCAGCGGAAGCCGCCCGGTTATCCGTAGCAGGGTCGGTTCAATGAACGAAAACGACAATCCCACCGACAGGCCGATCACCAGGACGCCCACCACCATCGCGCCCCAACGAACCAGGGTGACACCCGGGACAACCAGACGTGGATAAACACCACGACGACTGACCACATATCCGGTCACCAGGAAGCCGATAAAGGGCAGCAGCACCAGGGGCAGAACCCCATCCTTGACCTCCAGCATCTGGATGGTAACCGGCGAAAATATCAGATCCCAGGCCAGCCCGCACGCCAACGCCATCATGCAGGTCAGCAGACGACCCACCCGTCCCGGCCGTTGCGCCACCGACTCGGCCACAGCGGACACCACCAGCATCATGGCGGCCAGCGGTGGAAACCCGAAATGATTGATTCCACCCGCCATCAGCAGCAACGCGGCTTCCACCGGGTAACGCCGGCCGTTCCGTTCGGCTTCCAGATAGGACACCATCGCACCAACCAGCAGGACCAGGTGCAGCATCTCCGACGTCGGAATGGCCTGGTGGTACCACCAGAGGGGGGAAACCAGCCAGGCCGCCACCACGGCCACCCGTCGCCAACCGGCCAGCCCGAGCAGCCCGGCAAGCGCCGCCACCACCGGCAACCCGACAAGCGCCAGCACCTGGTTCATGCGCGATAACAGGTCGAGCCCGCCCAGGCGGACCATCCAGGCGCCGCACATCGGGGTCAATTGGAAGAAATAAAACCCAATGGCACCGCTGTGCCGGTCGACCGGCACAGCCGGAAACACCTGGTAGCCGAACAACGGCCGCTCTTCAGCCGTCAAGCGGGCGTATACACTGTCCGTACGCGGTACAAATCCGTCCGCCCGGGCAATGGCAGCCGCCTCATTCTGATACAACCCGGGATCCCATCCTCCCGCAAACCACTCCGACCGGGGAGGCCGCGCCAGGATCACCCCCGTGACCAGCGCCACCCATACGATCGCATATCCGGCACCGGCTGCATACCGGCGGGTGAAACGCCCACGGCTTCGCACCAGGCCCGCCAATACGACCAGGCACCACAGGACCCAGTCCACCACCGGGGTCCAAGCCCCGTATTGAGCCACGCACAAGGCGGGTAGCAGGTTGAGCATCAGCCCCAGCGCAATCGCCCGGCCGGCGGTCGTCAACCAATCTGCCCGGGGAGGGGTTGATCCGCTCCGGTCACAGGACGGACCGGTCCACAACCATCCGGGCACCACGATGCGAACCGCCACCAACAAGGCCACCAGTCCCTCATGCATCAGCCACCCCCTCGGGTCCCGGCCGGAAGGCGGCATGGTCGGCCTTCGGAAAATCCGCCAGCCGGACCCATCCGGAACCGATCAACACCACGACCGTCACACCACACGCCAACGCCAGCCGCACCATGGGCAACGCTGCACACCAACCTAGAACCGCAAACACCACGGCCATCAGGAACGTTCCGGCAATCATCCGCGCCACCCGTAATTCCCCCGGATGCAACCAGCGGGACAACTTCGCCTGCCAGCCCATGCCGCCTGAAGTCAGGGCCAATCCAACAGTGACCGCCGCCAAGGCACCGCGTGCGCCGAACCGGTCAACCCACGGCAGGCACAACCCCAGCGCGACCAGCCCGCCGGCCATGGATACCACACCCACGGATCCGGAACGGCCATCCGCCAACAACAGGCGTGCCAGCAACAGGTTCGTCAGGAGAAACCCGGGAATCGCAGCCGTCCAGGGCAGCAGGCCGGCCGTAGGGGCAAAGGCCGGTCCCGCCAACAGGCGGACAACCGGGTCAGCGAGGAAGATAAAGGCCAGCCCGGCCGGCACCGAGACGGCCAGGACAAAACGGACGGCACGGGATATAATCCGGCGCGCCGCCTCACGGATGAGCGGATCGTCCGCCCCCCCACCGGTCCCCCGGACCGCATTGAATTCCGTCGTCAAGGCATCGATCAAGGGAACCCCCACCACATAACCAATGCC
>MHBQ01000066.1:0-14322 GCA_001803315.1 Lentisphaerae bacterium RIFOXYC12_FULL_60_16 | reverse complement strand
ATGCATGAACTGCAGGAACATCACCGCCACCGCAGGCCGCGACACCGATCCACCCCCGCTCACGACGCTGAACCAGGATTCCGGGACCACCAGCACCACCCCGCAAGATAGAATGATCAGTGCGCTGGAAACCGTGAAAACACTTCGGAAGGCACGGAGCTGTCCCTGCGGATCGGCAGCGGGCAGGCACCGCAACAGCCATTCGAATCCGCCGGCCGACAAAATCATGGCCAGCGCACTGGCCGTCATGCTCAGCAGGGTTACCACGCCGTACGCCTCCGGCGTCAGCACCCGGGTCAGAACCTGCATGCGGACCGGGGTCAGCAGAAAGCGAAACAGGACGAACCCCACCGAAATGGCCAGACTTCCCCGGAACAGACCTCCCCAGCGTGACGGGAAACCGGCATCACCCCTTCCATTCATCCGACCCGCCCCCCTTCCCGGGAACGGACCACCACTTCGCCGATGAAATCCGCATAGCTCCGCACGATGGCAGGCCAGGCAAACCGATCCAGCACCCGTTGTCGCGCCGAACCGCCCAAAGCCGCCAGCCGGCCCGGATCATCCAGCAGTTCAACGATGGCCCGCGTCAGCGCTTCCGGGTCCCCCGGATTCACCAGCACACCACTCTGTCCCGGCTCCACGGCATCCGGAATCCCCCCCAATCGCGTCGCAACCGCCGGGGTCCTGGCCAGGGCCGCCTCCAGGAACACAATGCCGAATCCTTCCACATCACCCGGCACGGGAATCGCCGGCAACACGAACAGATCCGCCAGGTAATACCATTCCCGAAGCGTGTCATCCGGAACATGCCCCAGAAGCCGCACCGAATCCTGCAACCCCAGTTGACCGACCCGCCGGCCGATGGTCTCCAGCAGGCGTTCGGCATGCACCAGGGAAGCCGTTGCATCACCGCCCGCCACCACATAAATCAGGTCCGGATACTGTCGCACCAATGCCGGCAGAACCTGTTCGATGAATTCAAGGATCCCCTTGCGCCGGATCAGGCGGCCGGCTGTCAGCAGAACCCGTCGCCCCCGCACCTGGTGCCGGACCCGCCAGGCCTGTAACTCCGCATCACCAAGTTCCCGGAACCGTTCCACATCCACCCCGGGATGAATGACCCGGATGCGTTCCGGCCTGCATCCGATCCCTTCCAGCAGTTGTCGGGTCGGATGGCTGTTTGCCGGCACCCCCGCCGCCTGCCTGAACAGAAATCGCATCACCCGGCGGTACCACCAGCCGCCATGGGCCACATCACTGCCGTGCGCCAGCAGCACGTAGGGGATCCTGAACCAACGCGACAGGCACCACGCCACCGGCGCATTGACGATGCCTGCACAGACGATGACCTCGGCCCCGATCGTGCGTAACCGGCGCCACGCCTCACGCCAGGCAAACAGCTGGTAGGCGGCCAGTCCCGGCCGTTCCGGCCGCCTGATCCCCGGATCATCCGACCCCTCCGGCGCACAACGGGCAATCGTAAAGACATCAAGCCCGCACCCCGGCAATCCATCCGCCAGGTGGCGTGCCACCGTCTCGATCCCACCGACCGCCGGCGGAAAATTCCATGCCATCAACAGGACCCTGACCGGATGATTCATCCACCCACCCTACCTGAATCTTTTCGACGAAACAACGCCATTGGCATGCGGCGGAATTTGAGCCCTGAATTAATTGCAGGCCAAGGCCGAGAACAGCAAACATCCCACCTCGATGCGCTATACGGGCCCGGAATAGATCACAGCACATCCCTGTTAAAAACGCCTTTTGTGGGCCGTTTCGTGTCTCTAATAAAATCGGATTGATCCCACGGAATTGTTTCGGGAAACAACTGCACTTATCTTTTATCGCGCAAACGAATGTAGACTTCCTCGCCGAGCCAACCGGCCACGACCTTCTGGAAGGTTTCGTCGTTCAGAACCTTGGCAGTCAATTCCTCGTTTTGCTCCATCCGATCAATGACAAGGGACTGCAAAATATTGCGGAAAAGAATCTGGAATTTCTCCAGCGGATTGGCTTCAGCCGCCTGTCGAAGATCATCGCTTTCAACGGCAGCCTCGCGAAGTTGGTCGAAGTAGAGTTGGTCCGAATCGGTGAAGTCGGTCCTGAAACGTTCATTCAGGATGTCAATCAGCCGCGAGAGTTCAATCGGCGTCTCGCGTACAACGTGTGTTCCCACGTCAAGCGGCCCTTTTTGTGCCTGGACCTGTCCTTGGTTCAGACTGATCGAACCTTCGCTGATTTTCTGGAGCCGGTAGTATTCAAGCCGGACCTCGTCGTCGAATTCATAGGCCGGCCCGGTCCCGCGCTTCGGTAACTTCGCGCTAAGGAAACGGAAGAACGTGTAGAGCTTCTCAAGATCCGTATCCTGAAAGGGGACGATCTGCGCCAGGTAACTGTAGAGACTGCGGAACCCCTGAATCTTCGCGCGGAGTTCTTCCGCTTCCTCGTCCTTCTCTTTCTTCACGGCACGGAAACGCTCTGTAGCCGGCTCTAACGCTGCCTCCATGTGTTCATGATCGCTGGCGCTTGACCGCCGCTTCGCCAGGAAGAACACGCGGCAAAACGCCTCGACTTCTTCCCGCATGTAGAGGCCGGCGGCGTCCAATTCCGCCTGTATCTCGTACAACTTCGCGGGTTCCGGCTCCGCGCCGAACTCAGCGCCCTCGTAGTAATCCTTGAAGGCTTGGAATATCTCTTCCCGGTCGTTGACGAAATCCAAAATGAACGTGTCTTCCTTGAGGGGATGCATCCGATTCAACCGCGAGAGGCTTTGCACGGCCTGAATTCCGGCAAGCCGCTTGTCCACGTACATCGTGTGCAAGAGCGGTTGATCAAACCCTGTCTGGTATTTCTCCGCCACCAACAAAACCTGATATTCCGCCGTGGCAAACTTCTCCGGCAATTCCGTCTCGCGAATACCGTTGTTCATCTGCGTTTCCGTGTATGCCTTCCCCGGAATCTTGTCATCCTGCACCACGCCGGAAAAGGCCACCAGCGTCTTGATGCCCTTGTATCCCTTCTCCTCGATGTAGCGGTCGAAACTCTGCTTGTACCGCACCGCCTCCAACCGTGAACCAGTGATGACCATGGCCTTGGCCTGCCCACCGATCTTGTGCCGGGTCTGAGTGCGGAAATGCTCCAGCATGACTTCCGTCTTCTGCGCGAGGTTGTGCGGGTGCAACCGCATGAACCGCGCCAGCGCCTTGGCTGCCTTCTTGCGCACAACGTGCGGATCGTCTTCGCACGATTTAAGCAGGCGGTAGTACGTCTTGTAGGTCGTGTAGAACTTCAACACGTCCATGATAAAGCCTTCTTCGATCGCCTGCCGCATGGTGTAGCGGTGGAACGGCTTTCCATTCCGCCCGAAAACACCGAAAGTCTTGTGTTTCGGCGTGGCGGTGAACGCAAAGAAACTGATGTGTTCCTGATGCCCGCGCCGCGCAATCGCCCGCAACACTTCCGTTTCGTATTCCTCCAGGTTGTCGGCCTTCGCTTCCTTGGCCACTTTCTCCCGAAGCGCTTCCCCGCCAAGCACTTCCTTCATGCCCGCCGCGCCTTCTCCGCTCTGCGAACTGTGCGCCTCGTCAACGATCACGGCATATCGCCGTTTCGGGAGCACCCCGTCAACGGGCTTACCTTCCTCTTCGCCGATCTTCTTGAGTTGATCGGAGACGAACGGGAACTTCTGAAGGGTCGTGATGACCACCGGTACGCCCGACCGCAATGCCTCGGCCAGTTGCCGGGAGTCCTGGTCTATCTTCTGAACCACGCCCTGCTTGTGGTCAAACTGGTAGATCGTGTCCTGCAACTGTTGATCCAGAACGCGCCGGTCGCTGATTACGACGACGCTGTCGAAAACCTTTCGGTCTTCCGCATCGTGCAGGCTCGCAAGCCGATGCCCCAGCCAGGCAATGGTGTTGCTCTTGCCGCTGCCCGCCGAATGCTCCACCAGGTAATTGTGCCCCGGCCCTTCCTTCCTCGCCGCGTCCACGAGCGCGCGCACAGCGTCGAGTTGGTGATAACGCGGGAAGACCATAACTTCCCGCTTGATCGTCTGGCCCTCGTCGGTCCGGCGCTCCTCAGTCTGCAAATGGATAAACCGTCCCAGAATGTCGACCCAACTATCCCGCGCCCAAACCTGTTCCCAAAGATACGCCGTCCGGTGCTTCATCCCCGCCGGGTCCGGCGGATTGCCTGCCCCGCCGTGCAGTCCCTTGTTGAACGGCAAGAACGTCGTTGCGCCGCCGGCGAGCTTCGTTGTCATCGTGACCCGCTCGGTGTCTACACAGAAATGAACCAACGTCCGTCGCTTGAAATCGAAGATCGTTTCCCTCTGGTCCCGATCCTCACGGTACTGCTTCTCAGCGTGTTCCACCGTAGAGCCGGTCATCGGGTTCTTCAACTCCGCCGTCGCCAACGGAATTCCGTTTAGGCTCAGCGTCAAATCCAACTCGTTCGCGTTCCGCTCACTGTACTGAAGTTGCCGGGTGACCCCCAGACGGTTCGCCGTGTAGAGTTGTTCCGCTTCGGGATTGAGGCCGTGCGCCGGCCGGTAGAACGCCACGCGGAGCAGTTGGCCGTAGCACTTGAATCCGTGCCGGATAACCGTCAGACATCCGAGTTTGTCCAGCATCCGGCAAAGGTCCGCCAACACGATCTCGCCCGTATTGGCTCCGTGCAGCTTCTCCAACTTCTCCCACTTCTTCGGTTGTGTCGCCCGCATGAAGTCCAGGACGACGGCAGAGAACAGCGCACGTGCCTTGTCGTATGCGCCGGGTGGAATCTTCTGCCACCCACGCGCAAGCATTTGCTCTTCGATCAGATCCTCGAACTTCTGTTCTTGATGCGCCTGCATGTCAGTTGGCCCGATTGAGTCGCTTGGTGAGGAAATAGATTGCCACGCAGCAGAACTCCCGATACTCACCGTCAGCCAGCGATGTCCACGCATGGATCAACGCTTGAATCTGGCCGCGTGTGCGGCTGCCAGGGTCCCGCCCAAACTCCGCAATGACTGAATCAACTACCGCTCTCCTGTTCGCCTTGATCCGTGGATGATTCAGGTTCAAGACCTCGTTCAGTTCACGGTCGAAAGCAACATGATCGGCCTCAATCGTTCCGTCGCCCAGATAACGGATTCGGCTCTCCACGTTGTGTGCCGGTTCCGCCGGATTGAACATGATGTCCCGGTCGCCTTGGCGCGAATCACAGTGCTGTTGATCCAGCGGACGTCCCTCGCTGCCCGGACACGCGCCCAGCAGGTTTCGATAGACGAGTTGCTCGCCGGGATACCACGTTTGACTGTGCCAGTGGGCGATCTTCATCCGTCGGTCGCCTTCCACCCAGCGAATGCGCTGCATGCAGTAGCAGCAGAGGTGGCCTTGCTCGCTGAGAAGGCTTGCCCGCAAGTCGTCCTTCTCGACGTAGTTGTCGTAGTCGGCATGCGCCTGTTGGCGATGCTGCGTGAGAGAAGGCGGTTCATTACCCTTGACGATGTTCTTCATTCTGCCCACCCAGAAAGGAAATCAGAGACCGTGCCCGCACCAACTCGGGATCCGAATCGCCCAGTCGCTCACTGATCTGGCGCATTCGCTCTTGCGCCTGCGGGAAGTCTTCCCGATCAATCGCCCGGAAAAGCTCATGCAGGAAGCTCTGCACTTCCACATTACGGGCCGGCGTGCCCATGATCTCCTCAAGCACACGATTGGAGTCGAGACCCAACGCCTGGTCCGGCGTGTATCGCCGCACGCGTTTCTGTTCATCCCGGAAGAGATACCGCACACACCGCGCTTCCGTCTCGCCGAGTACTTGTGGTGAATGCGTGGTGGCGATGAACTGGCAGTTCTGGAAGGTCCCCCGTAACCACCGCATGGCCTTGCGCTGCCATTCCGGGTGCATGTGCAACTCGATCTCGTCAATCAGCACAATCCCCTTGCCGTCAGCGATCGGATTGGCAGCGGTAGGATTCGCAATCGCGAGCCGCCGCGTGATGTCGAAAACGATCGCCAGCAAACCCCGTTCGCCATCCGATAGTTGATTGATCTGAATGGTTGCACCGTTCTTGTCCACACGGAAACGAGGCTTCGGATCGTATACGACCCGCAGGTTGGAGAACCCCTGCATGAACTCCGAGACCACTTGCTGAAGGGCGGCGACGATAACCCGCTGCGCTCCGGTAACGTCAGACCGTGGGCTCTTCTCCAATTCCTGTTGAGCGTAGAACCATTCCATCGTCTCCCGCAGTTCCACGCTTCGCGCCGTCAACGCCGCCGTATATGCACGCGTCTTGTCGGCCAGGTTCGGCGTGTGCATTTTCATCACCCGGCCTTGCAGCAACCGGCCCGATGAAAACAGAACCACGACGGGATGATTCGGTGACTCCTTTATACATTGTAGCGATGTGCGGGTCTCACGAGCTACGTTTTCAAGTTCACCCTGATGGAGGCTCCCCGTCTGCAATCGCTCAAGCAACAAGTACCACAGGTCCCCCGTTTTGTTTTTGGCCACTCGTTGCAGTACGCCATGACAGCGATGTTCGGCAACCGACATGATGCCGGAAATTTCCAGAGACGGTTTATCGACCAACACGTCATCGTCATCAAATGAACGGGCAATATTGCTCTTAGCCTCCGTGAACTCCGGCAACGCCCGCGAGAACATGACTGCAATGGCATCGAGAATAGCGGATTTACCGACGCCATTCACCCCCGCAATGATCGTTACGTCGTTCTCAAATTCAATCTCGATCTGCTCGAACGCACGGTAATTCGCAAGATTTAGTGTGTGCAAGATCATAACTCTCACCCCGCCGCCGCAATCCCGATCCGTGCTGCATGGACGCGGGTGCGAACTTCGTTGTAGATGTCCACGCCGATTTCCTCGGCGACGTCGAGCGATATCGCGAGCGAATAGGGAACGGCCTGCTCGAGCGCCCCAGCGTCTGGACGGCAACTCACCTGCACTTCAATCGCGTCCCCATCCACGTAAGCGGATGCCTTGTCGCCTTCCAAAACCTCATGCTGGACGGTCCCACGCTGAACCGCGTGCCAGTCTGCTTCTTTTCGACCTACGTTCAGGGCGTCTGTGCCCGGTGTGAACCAGAGCGCCGCGCGCCGCCAGGATTGGTGGGCTGGATTCACCGACGTGAACCATCCCAACGTGATCGTCACACGCCGCTTGCCCTGTCGCCCGCTCAGTGACGGCGGGAGCGGCAGGCGGTGTATGTGGGTCTGATCGGCCTGAAGTTGCCCGCATCCGAGCGCCGTTACGCGGAATGGGGTGCATTCCTTCACGCGGGTCCAATCCGCGACCCCGTAACCGAGCAACCGCGTGACGTACTCCTTGAACTGGCGGCTGTTGGCGGGATTCTTCAGCGTCTGTTCGAGCACGGAACCCGCACGCCCCCAACTCGCCGCGTGAACCAGAAGAGTCTTGATCCACAGCGCCCGCGGCACATCGTCAATGACCGCCGCCCCGTCCCCGGCCCCCAATTCCTGCAACACGTCGTACAACTGGGCCGCCGCACGACTTGCCAGTGCGGTCGCATTGCTTGTGCCGCGCATGAAACGACAAGTATTCAGATCGCCTGCCGCTGCGCCGGGGCACGCCACGAACTGACCGGGGGCCAACCCTTGTGCATACACGTCATACGAGCCGTTCTGCCCGCCCCTGAGACTTTCGAGAAGAACGACGCGGCCACCCGCGCAAAGGACATCCGGCTTGATTGATCGCCGGTACCCCATCCCCTGCGCATTGATGATGCTCGGCAGGTCGCGCTCCCCAAAGGGCTTAATTGCACGGGGCACATCGACGGTCCCGGAGGCATCCTGATCGGTCGCCCCAATCGTGAGCACGTTGACCGCCTCGGCCGGCGAAAGAAGACGCCGATGCCGCGCATCGGCCGCAACGGAACGGATGACCCGCTCCTGCAAAGCGGCCGGAGGCGTGGCCGCGACCGCCGCCGGCGCCAAACCCAACTCGACAGAATGAGCATGGTTCCCGGCGCTGACAAGAAACAGAACCCCGTACTCCCATGCCAGCCAATCCAGGAGACGGGCCAACGGGCTCAGGGCGCTTTCGAAAGGCCGGTCCTTGATTCCGATGGACAGATTGATGACGCACACCTGCGGGGCCGCCGCGGGTTCAGCGTTGTCGCTTTCATACAACCGCCGCACAGCCCTGTGTACGAGATCCACCAGCAACCCATCCTCCGGGGCCGACTCCCAGCGTGGATGTCGCCAATCGTGCGGGTTCGGTCGCAGTATCGGCCGCACATACAGCCGCCGGGGCAACGGGGGCTCCGCCGCCTTGATGTCGCCATGAAGGATCAGGGAGGCCATTGCCGTACCATGCTGGCGCTCGGCGGCCGGGTAACTCGGTTCAATACCGTCGGGGTCGTCAATCACCAACCGGCCGGCCAATCGGTTGTGGTTTTGCAGCGGCAGGCCGTCAAATAGAGCAACGACCGGCTCGCCCAAAGGCCCCGGCGCGGCCCTCGCGGCCGACGTATCCGGTTCCCGTCCTTCCTCGCCAACGATCCCGGCCATTTGTCCCGTTGCTCGGAAGAACTGAATCTGTTCACACTGGATCAGGGCGGTTTCACGGCCCGCCTGCTCAAGAACCTGCCGGACGGCACCCACAGGCAATCTCACGAGCAGGGCGTGATACGCGATCTCCTCGATTACAGCCTCGTGAAGAACCTGCCCCTGCAAGGCCGAAACAAGTGCGGTGATCCGCGCCCGGCCTGCTTGGCGGCGTTGTGCGGTACCCCGGAACCACAACTCGATTTCACACGGGATGACATCTTCGTCGTGAGTGGCACGTTCCTGCCAGTCCGCGAGAACGCCCGTCTCATCCAAGCGATCGTGGACGCCCCACAACCGAACGTCATGCAGTTTCGCGAACAGGTCAGCCCACTTCCCAAAACCGTAAGGCAGTGCCCGGTTGCGTTTCCAAGCATCCCAAAGAGAGAGGATCTGCTGCAAGGCTTGCTGATTCGACAAGATCAGGAATACGCGGCCCCGAAGCGTCTTCTCGCGTTGCGGTGCCCCCTTGGCAGTCATCGTAAAGAAATCGTCATCGGGCGGAATATCCTCTTCTTCGATCTCGCCCAGCCACTCCAACCCGCGGATGCCCCTCACGGCGACGATGAAGTCATCCACAGGCCCCACGGTCTCAAGCACGACCACTTCTTCCGGAATGAGCCCTGCCGCTTCTGTCTGCAAGCGCGCCCGCTGCGCGTCGAACGCCTCGGTCAGAACGGTGAACTTGGGCGTGAGCCGTTCCGTTTGCCGTTCTCGGGTCGGCAAATGCAAGTTCCCGCCTCCGCCGGTCTTCTTCGGTCTCCGGGCTGGCTCACCCGGCGATGGGAGTATCAGGAGCGGGCGCTCAGGCATGGCGACTACGCTCCTTCTTCCTCCCCGCCAGCGAGAATCGCTTCTCCCACTGCGCCAAACGCTCACCCACGATACGCGCGATGTTCCCTTCGGGAAGCGCCAAGACGTATCGCCTCTGCACGTCCAAGCCGAACTGCTCCAATTCCGAGAAGCTCAGCCCAGCCAGTTTCTTGGCAACCGTCGCCGGAGAAGGACCCATGGGCTTCCCGAGTCGCCTTTCGAAGCGCTTGAACCATTCCTCCGCTTGCGCCGGCGTCGGGTGAGGCAGGTTGAGACGAAGTTGGAAACGCCGCCACACCGCACGGTCCAAAAGTTCAGGATGATTCGTGGCGGTCACGACCACCACGTGCGACGGCAACGCGTCCACCTGAAGCAGCAACGAACTCACCACGCGCTTGATTTCGCCGGTCTCGTGAATATCCCCCCGCTCCTTGCCGACAACGTCGAACTCATCCAGGAACAACACGCAACGGCGCGGTCTGACCTGGTCGAACAACTTCGCCAGCCGCACCGCCGTCTCCCCCAGATAACTGGCAATTACCCCTTCGTACCGCACAACGAGCAACGGGACAGCCAGTTCTGTAGCCAAAGCCTCGGCCAACGATGTCTTACCGTTGCCCGGCGGTCCGGCCAATAAGACCCGGTTCCGGGGCTCCAGGTTGTGCGCCCGCAGCAAGTCGGAACGGTTCTGCTCCTCCATCAGTTCCTTGCATGCCGATTCCACAACCGCCGGCAGAATCAAGTCCTGAAGCCGCCGCCGTGGTTCGAGCTCATAGAAGAATTCAACCGCATGCCCGTTTCTCGGCAGCCCGGACACGGGCGCGCTGGGCGGCGTTCCGTTCTGCGCCAGATGAGCGGCAAGGCGGTCCGCCAGGATGTGATGCTGCTTGGCCCGTTCTTCAACAACCAGCGCCTCAATGGCCTTGCGGAAGGTGGCTTGATCGCCCTTCGCCCCCGCGCGTACAAGACTCAAAAGCAAGTCGGATCTTGCCATGTCAGATTCCTTCCGAAGATCGAGCCGGCCCCAGACTCCGGCACCCGCAGTATCCCATGGACGCGGCAGGGATCGCAATCCTTCCCGTCACCGCTGCCGTAATCAGCGCCGCCCGCCGCTCCGCGAGAAGGCGGATGGAATCGCGCAGGGCGGCGGCCATCTCATCAGCCCGGGCAGAATCGCTTTCGATCTGCTTCACGATGGCGTCCTGTTCAGCAAGTGGCGGTACCGGAACCCGCATGTCGCCGAGTTTGTCAAAATAGAGACGCAATCGCATGTCCATGATGCCGCTCGACCTGCGACGGAATTCCGGGAAACACACGGCGCAGCGGAACAGGAAGTGGTAGTAGGTTGTATTCACGTTGGCCGTTGCACGAAGGATATCGTATGCCGGACTCGTGACGCCCTCGTATCGGGAAACCCCAATGGCCCCCATCCACGCCAACAGTTTGTTTACCACGATATCACCGGGCCGCACCATCCAGTAGTTGTCGGTGGAACTCGCCTTGTTGCCCCGTGCTTCAAGTTCCTTCCGAGGACGCACGCCAATATCGGTGTACAATGCCAGCAAGGTGTAGTCATTGTTCTCCGGTGCCGGCTCCGCCACGAGACGAAAGAGATTCTTGACGCGACATGTATCCCATGATTCTGGGATTTCGCCCAGCCACTCCACTCCCGACGGTTTCATCTTCGCCTTCGGGTCAAGGCCACGGGTCACGGCGCGCGTGATCAGCGCTCCGCGCTTTTCCTCCAGAATCCGCAGCATCTTCTCTTTCTCAGCCACCAACTCGTCAATCTCCACCGTCTCGCGGTCAAGGCGTGCCGCAATGGCGTCTTGCTGCGCAAGAGGCGGGAGCGGAACTGACAAACGGGTAATCGCGTCCTTCGGAAGACCAAATCGAGTCACTCCCACAGACGCCAACTCAAGCGGCAGCCGGAGGAGCTTCGATTGGAGACATCGAAACAAAAAACGCCCCTGCAACTTCTCGCGGTCCGCCCGCAGAATTGCCAAGTGATAGCCGCAGACAAGGTCCGGTATCGGTTCGACAACCAACGCCGGGACGCCGATGTCGTCCCATGATTCCGAGTCCTTGGTAATCACAACGTCCCCCGCCATAAGGCGGAATCTCTCCGCCTCCGCAAGGGTGGCGGTCGCCCTCATGAAGTCCATGTCAGGGCGTATGAACTCATGGTTGTACACCTCTCGATAGTTGCACAGTCGGACGGGCTTTTCGCCTTCCTCTGAGAGTTTGTCCACACTGCTGACAACGCATGCGGCAACAGCCTTCAGGGGGAAGACTTCCCACGATTCCGGCAATTGCTTCTGCCATGCCCCAGCTTCAGTCATGCGTCACCTTGTTGAGTAGGTCCAGAATCCGTTTTTCCACCGTGGCGAGTTCCACGTCAATCTCCGCCAACGGGCGCGGCGGCTCGTACTTGTAGAAATGCCGGTTGAAGTTGATCTCGTAACCGACCTTGCCGACCCCGTTATCCTTCTCGTCAACGGCCTCATGGTCAATCCAAGCGTCCGCCACATAGGGTCGCACTTCCCGAAGGAAAAAGCGCTCAATCGGTTCTTTCAACGGTATATTTTCGAAATCCCGCAGTTGCGAGTCGGCTTCGTATTGCACCACGTCTTTGGAGGGTCGGGTTCCACCCCGACCGGATTTCGGATCGGCCGGCGAGGAAGCCGGCCCTCCAGGAGAAAACCCATAAACCTCCACCAGTTCCGCTTTGCTCAGCCCCGTTGCCTTGGCGCGCGCGGCGACTAACTCCTGAACGCCATCAGGCAACGCGGTGCTCCGCTTCTCGATGACCGGCTCGCATTCGGGGTCGCGGGCGGTGAAGACCTCTCGGAAGAAATTGCGTTCCCGCGCGGTCCAGGCGACTTCTTCCTGCTTGGCAATCTCGCGAACACGCTCCGCTACCTCGTTCCAATCGTCGTACCGATCCGTTCCGAGTTCCCGTTCCGCGGCCTGAATCAGCGGCAAAAGGGCGGGGCACTGGTCGAGGAACTTCTCCTTCGCGTCATCCGTCACTTGAAACCGCAATCGCAAAGGACGCTCGATGGTGATTCGCCGATACCCGAAGTCGGCATTGTCGAAGAGCTTGCATGTATCCGCCGCTTGAAAAGCTCCGTGTTCCTTGGAAATCAGGTCAATCTGTTCGTCGGAGATGTACCGACGCTTCTCGCCCAGCGAGCGGCGCATCGGCGTCCAACGCTCTCGCGCGTCAATGAGTTGGATGCGTCCCTTCCGGTGCTTCTCCTTCCGGTTCGTTACGATCCAGATGTACGTGCCAATGCCGGTGTTGTAGAACATGCTCTCCGGCAACGCGACAATGGCCTCAAGCCAATCATTCTCGATGATCCACCGCCGGATTTCGCTCTCACCCGATCCCGCGCCGCCAGTGAACAGCGGCGAACCGTTGAACACAATCCCCAGGCGGCTGCCCTGCTTCTCCTGACTCCCCGGCACGAACTCCTGAAACTTGGAAACCATGTGCAGTAGGAAGAGCAACGCGCCGTCGCTCACGCGCGGCAGACCGGGACCAAACCGCCCGTCGAAGCCCTTCTTTTTGTGTTCGTCAGTCACGAACTTCCGGTCCGTCTCCCAGTTCACGCCGAACGGCGGATTGGCAAGGAAGTAGTCGAACCGCCGGCCCAAAAACCGATCTTCCGTCAATGTGTTCCCGAACACGATCTCGCTATTCTGTTGCCCCTTGATGAGCATATCCGAGGCGGCAATCGCGAACGCGCGCTTGTTGTAGTCTTGTCCGTGGACGATCAGCCGTGCGCCTTCGTTGTGCTCGTGAATCCAGTTCTGCGATACGGCCAGCATGCCGCCCGTGCCGCATGTGGGGTCGAGCATGGTCTTAATGATCCCCGGTTTGAAAACGTCGCCGTCCGGCTCCAGCAGGAGGTTGACCATCAGCCGCACGACTTCGCGCGGCGTGAAGTGGTCGCCCGCCGTCTCGTTCGCGGCTTCGTTGAACCGTCGGATCAGGTCCTCGAAGATCAAACCCATCTGAATGTTGTCCACGGAGTTGGGATGCAAGTCTATGTCCGCGAACTTCGACACCACGAGATAGAGCCGGTTCGCTTCCTCCAGCTTCTCGATTTCTGCCTGAAACTCGAAATACTCCAGGAAAATGTCCCGAACGTTCGCCGAAAACCCCTTGATGTACTGCATCAGGTTCAGGGCGATAGCGTCCGGCTCACCCTTCAACTTCTGGAAGTCCAGACCGCTGTGATTATGAAAGCCGATATCGGTCCCGTCGCCGGCGACCTTGTTCAGGATCGGGTCGAGGTTCTTTACCTTGCCATCCTTGATCTGGTTGTATCGCTTCAGCACCGCCGGCTTGGTGGCTTCCAGTACGCAATCGAACCGTCGCAAAACCGTCAACGGGAGCATAACCCGCTCGTATTGCGGCGGCCGGTACGGTCCGCGGATCAGGTCTGCCACCGACCATATGAAACTGGAAATTTCTGTTTGCGTCATTACGTCTCTCGTTCCTGAACTTCAGTCCGTCTGTTGCTACTCCTTTCCATTCGCCAAGTCAATTTTCTTCCGCCCTTTTGTCTTACTACATTTACCTGCATCATCCATCGGAACCCGCACAAACCTGTTGGACCAATCAATCCGTTCCCGGTAGGATTCCGGCCATCACCACCACGCCATGCTGTTCAATAGTTATACGTTCCTGTTTATATTCCTGCCACTCGTCATGGCGGTATACCGGTTCGCACCCCCCGCCCGGAAAAACCTGGCATTGACCCTTGCCAGCTACGTGTTTTACGGATACTGGAACCTCTCCCTCTGCAGCCTCCTGCTGGCATCCACCGCCGTCAACTACTGGCTCGGCAGCCGGATCCACGCCACGGTGTCCGCCATCGGCCGCCGGCAATACCTGACCATGATCATCCTGTTC
>MHBQ01000065.1:65508-65789 GCA_001803315.1 Lentisphaerae bacterium RIFOXYC12_FULL_60_16 | reverse complement strand
GGCGAGTGATCGCATCCTCATCCCCACACCTGCCGTGCCCCACTACGCTCAGGCGGGCGGCGAGGCGGTGCGGATGTTCGGCGACGACGGGGTCCTTTCCCTGCGGGTCGTCTCCGCGAACGAAGAGCTCGCCCCTCTCTCCGTCCAGTGGCGAGATGTGTTGGCGGTCAATGACTTCCTCTCGATCCTGAAGCTGACGGTGCCGGGCCAGAGTCTGCACCTGGACACGCTCGACGCGGAGGTTCGTCTGCTGCCGGGGTATGTGCCGGTCGCGGTCTTCG
>MHBQ01000065.1:0-65490 GCA_001803315.1 Lentisphaerae bacterium RIFOXYC12_FULL_60_16 | reverse complement strand
GGCATCTGGTGGACGGGAAGGGTATCTTCCTGCATTGCCTGCCTGCCTATCACGATTCCAACACGGATTTCACGCGGGAACGCGGTGCCCTGGAAGTGACCGATGACGTCTTTGAGGCACCGTATTCAAGGGTCTTTGATCAGGCCGAAAACCGGGTCCACACCATCAAGGCCGCCATGGTGGCGTCGTTGTGTGGTGCGGTCCAAACGGCCGGGGAGTGACGGATATGCCGGCATTGCGTGCACTGACGTGGGAAACCTTTCAAGCCATGGATACCGACCGGAAGGCCCAGGCCTTGCGGTCGGCTGGACCGTGTTTTCATGTGTTGCTGGCCCAGCAGTTTGACCGGACCGACCTGGACCGGCTGGGGTACCTGGCGACACGCATCCGTCGGATTGCCAAGGAACGGGACGGGCTGCTGTTTTTGCAGAACCTGTTGTGCCACAAGCGTGCCATGCTGTATTTCAGCCAGCCCAGCACCCGCACCTTCCTGTCGTTCTGTGCGGCCTGCCAGATCCTGGGGCTTCCTGTCGGGGAGGTTCGTGATACCGCCACTTCCAGTGAATTCAAGGGTGAATCGCAGGAGGATTCGGTCCGGACATTCAGTTCCTATTTTGACATGATCATCATGCGCAGTCATATCGGGGGGTTGGCGGAACGCATGGCCTGGGTGTTGTCCAATTCGGAACGCCCGGTTCCGATCATGAATGCAGGGTCCGGCAAGGATCAGCATCCCACCCAGGCCTTGCTGGATATCTACACGCTCCAGCGCAGTTTTGAACGACGCAACGGCATTGACGACAAGACGATCGTTTTCGTGGGGGATCTGCTGCGTGGACGAACCGTCCGGTCACTCTCCGCCTTGTTGACCAAATACCGTAATGTCCGACAGGTCTTTGTAGCGCCGGATCCCCTGCAAATCGGCGAGGATGTTCAGAACATGTTGCGGAGCCGGGGCGTTGTGTTCGAGTTGACGGGGGATTTTGAACGTTCCATCCCGGAAGCGGATGCCATCTATATGACCCGGATCCAGGATGAATGGGACACCAACCAGGGTGATAGCGCCCGGATAGACACATCCCGTTATGCGTTCACCGGGCGGCATCTTTCCGTGTTAAAGCCGGATGCCGTCATCCTGCATCCGCTTCCGAGGCGGAACGAGATCGCCACCGAGGTGGATCATGATGCCCGGGCGGTGTACTGGCGCCAGATGCGCAACGGCATGTGGATCCGGGCAGCCCTGATTGCCGAGGTGTTCGGCGCGGATGCGGCCATTCTGGATTGTCCGGAGACCGGCCCTGTCCCCGTACGATCCCGGAAACGTAAACCGGCATGAACCGCCGACGCAGTTACGCAACCCGGGTGCTGATTGCAGTCGGGATGATCGTGTGCGCTTGGGGACTGTGCGCCGACCCGTCTTACGGTACCCCGCCGGACCCCTGGGATGATCTGGACTTCGGTTGGATCTGGTCGGTGGATGAAACCACGACCGGCACCCTGCGCCGGCGGGCACTGGGTCCGTTTCTTGAACGTCAGGAGGCGGGTCCTTTAACGTTTCGCGCCGTGCGTCCCTGGTACAGTTGCACCGACAATCAGGAGTCCGGAAGAATCCTCCATGAATACCTGTGGCCGGTCGGCATGCGTCGATCCCGGGGGGAGGATGCCTTTGCCCGGTATTTGTTTTTCTTCCAGCATGATTTTCAGCAGTCCTCGCCGACGGGACGATACCGGTCAGTCCTTTTCCCACTGGCGTGTTGGGGGCGCAGTGTACAGGGTCAGTCCTATGGCGGCGTGTTTCCGTTGGGTGGGCGGGTCCGGGAATTTCTTGGTATGGACCAAATCGATTTCTTCCTTTTCCCCTTGTATGGCCATGTTCGGGATGTTGGGATTGAATCCCACCATGTGTTGTGGCCGATCTATGCGCGGGTGCGGGGGCCGGGGGTGCGACGTGACCGGGTCTTTCCCCTGTATGGCAAGTCATGGCGGGAAGATCAATGGACCAAGCGGTTTGTCTTGTGGCCGATCTGGTCATCGGTGCGGTACGAATATCCGGATCAAACCGGCAACGGGTTCGTGTTGTTTCCCCTGGTTGGCCGGGTCAACTTGAATGACCAGAAAGGGTGGATGGTCCTGCCGCCATTCTTTCGGTGGTCGCGTTCGGATACGCAGGTGGATGTCAATGCTCCCTGGCCGTTCATTCGTTACGGGACGGGGGATGTCAACCGGTTCCATGTCTGGCCGTTGTTCGGATGGCGTGAGACAGCCCTGGAAAAGAGCGCCTTTTTCGTATGGCCGATCGGATATGCACAAACCCAGCAGAAAGCCCGTGACGTGGTTGAACACAGGCGTTTATTCCCGTTGATCTACCACAAGACGGTACGTCCGCGTGTGGAATCCGGCGTGACGGAACCGGACCCGACCGAATGTTTTGAACAGCTATGGCCGTTGGCATCCTATGAACGACGGGGTGAAGAACGTCGGATTCGTGCCCCGGTCCTGTGGCCGCTGCCATGCCCGGGGGGGTTGGAGCGGAATTGGGCTCCGTTGTGGACCTTGTACGACCGGACATGGACCACGAACCAGTTGGATGAATCATGGTTGTGGGGTGTCTACCGGCGGCGCGCCTCAGGAAACAGCCGCTCCTGGTCGATTTTTCCCTTATACCGGTCCCGCCAATCCGATGAACAGCGGGCCTGGTCATTCCTGCTTGGATTGGCAGGTTATGAAAGGGAAGGTTTGCGCCGGACCTATCGGTTCCTGTATCTTTTCCGGCATACACGCATGTCGAAGCCTGCCGGGCCCGAGATTCCGGAAGATGTCTTGTTCAAGGTTGAATTTTCCAGTCGGCGGATTCCGACTGGGGTTGGAGGAGTGGCTCCGTGACGGTGATCAAGGAGGTTGAATATTATCCGCCGCCCAATAACTGGGTGGGACGGGTGGGTCGCCTGGCAATGCATGCCTGCCAGCAGACCGGAATTGCCACCTTGTTGTTGATTGCCGCGGTGCGATCGTTTCGCCATGCGTTGACGAGCCGGAGCCGCCGCGAGATCCTGGGGCAGATGTATATTTCGGGCATCAAGAGCCTGGGTGTCATCACCATTGTGGCCCTGTTCACCGGTATGATCCTGGCCCTGCAGACCGGGATCGAGTTGCGCCGGTTCAACCAGGAGGTGAATATCGGCACCGCGGTTATGGTGTCCATGTTGCGCGAGATGGGGCCGTTTATGACCGGGTTGATCCTGGCTGCCTGCGTGGGATCGGCCATCACCGCCCAGTTGGGGACCATGACCATTTCCGAGGAAATTGATGCGTTGGAGATCATGTCCATCGATCCGGTACGCTTCCTGGTGATGCCACGCCTGATTGCGATGACCATCATGACGCCGTTGCTGTCGTTTTACACCTGTGTGCTGGGGTTGCTCGGTGGAGGTTTGGTGGGGATGACGCAATTGGGTGTCTCCTGGGAGGCCTATCTGGATAATGCCACCCGCTTTGCTGAAGTGAAGGATCTGTTTGTCGGCGTATTGAAGGCCGTTATTTTTGGTATTCTTATTACCGTGGTTGCCTCGCACGAGGGATTCGCCACCACCCGTGGCGCCGTCGGGGTTGGATTGTCCACCCGCCGGTCGGTGATTGTTTCGTTTCTGTTGATTTTAATCACCGGGTATATCGTAACCCGCCTGTTTTATTGAGTGGTGCATATGATTCGTTTTGAAAAGGTTCAAAAATCGTTGGGCGGACGGCAGGTGCTCGACGGCGTTGATTTCGATATCCAGCAAGGCGAGACGTTTGTCATTGTGGGGCCCTCCGGTGTCGGGAAAAGCGTGACACTCAAGCATATGGTGCGTCTGATGACACCGGATCAAGGCAAGGTTTGGGTGGGAGACACCTGTGTCAGTGAGGCGCGGGGGGATGACCTGAGACGTATCCGTGAACGGTTTGGTTACCTGTTCCAGGGTGGCGCCCTGCTGGCATGGCTCAATCTGGCGGAAAATGTGGCGTTGCCGCTTCGCGAGAATACGGATGCTTCGGAAGATGAAATTCAGGAACGGGTTCACCGGGTGCTGGAGATGGTCGGCCTGCAAGCGGATGCCAACAAACAGCCCTCCGAGATATCGGGCGGCATGCGTAAACGGGCGGGGCTTGCACGTGCCATTGTGGGCAAGCCGGAGATCGTGCTCTATGATGAACCCACGTCAGGACTGGATCCCGTGACCGCGCGAACCATCGATACCCTCATTGAACAGATGCGGCGCGACATGGGGATTACCAGCGTGGTGGTGACACACGACATGCACAGTGCCTTGTCGATCGGGACCCGTATCGCCATGTTGCATGACGGTCGGATCGTCGAGCTGGCTGATCCGGACCGTTTCGTACAGTCTGAACAGCCGGAAGTGAAAGCGTTCCTGGAAGCGCAATACATTACGCGGACGGGCGGGTGGGAAAGGAAATCGGAATGAAACGGGATTGGATTTCAAGGGAAACGACGGTTGAGGTGATCGTGGGGTCGTTCATCGTGATGGTCCTGTTGGGGCTTGCCTATTTTACCATCATCCTGTCGCGCGAGACCTGGTTCGGAACCAAGTTTCGCATGGATGTGCATTTTACCGATGTGATGGGATTGCGTGACGGTGACAGCGTCGTGGCTCGGGGAATGCAGGTGGGCAAGGTGAAAGCGATGATGCTGGATACCAATCAATCCGGCGTGAAGGTTGTCCTGACGCTCGACAAACAGCTGCAGATGCGTACGGATTACCGCATCCAGATCGAAACCACCTCCATCCTGGGCGGCCGTCATATGCTGATCCATGAAGGGGCGGCGGATCATCCGATGCTTCCCGCGGATGCCCTGATCCGCGGACAGGATCCCTTTAACATCATGTCCGATGCGGCGAAAATCATTAACGAGATCCGCGGTGGCGTGGTGGAGGGCAAGATGGTGGACAATTTGCGGGACATGATTGCCGGTTTCAGGGAAATCAGCGATCGCCTGAACCGTGGAGAAGGAACCTTGGGGAAATTACTCTCAACCGACGATGTGGTTTACCGGGACCTGTCGGCTGCCGTGGCGTCCCTTAAGCTGGTGACGGATCGCCTGGAACAAGGGGAGGGGACCCTGGGCAAGTTCATGCAGGACGATACACTGTACCGGCAGGTGAATGGCCTGCTGGACGATGTGCGGAATGCCGTCGACGATTTCCGCGAAACCTCGCCGGTGGTCAGCTTCACCAGTATATTTTTCGGCGCCTTGTAACCTGCGAACGCGGGGTTCAGCGGACCACGCGGGCGCTGCCGCCCTTCATGAGTTTCTCAACCTCGTCCAGCGATGCCATGGAGGTGTCGCCCGGTGTGGTCATGGCAAGCGCCCCGTGGGCGGCGCCGCAATTGACGGCTACGGCTGGATCACCCGTGGTGATGAATCCATAGATCAGGCCGGATGCAAAACTGTCGCCGCCACCCACCCGGTCAAGTATTTCCAGATCCTTGCGCAGCATGGCTTCATAAAACTGGTTGCCGGCGTAGCAGATGGCGCCCCAATCATTCACGGTGGCGGTTTTTACCGTGCGCAGGGTCGTGGCAACCACCTTGAAGTTGGGATAGGTTTTGACTGCCTGTTCGATCATTTTCCGGAAATTGTTTACATCCAGCGACGCGAGGTGTTCATCCACACCATCCACCTTGAAACCGAGGGCGGCGGTGAAGTCCTCCTCGTTGCCGATCATGACATCCACATATCGGGCCAGTGACCGGTTGACTTCCTGGGCTTTTTTCTGGCCGCCGATGGTTTTCCAGAGGGAGGATCGGTAATTGAGATCATAGGAAATGATGGTGCCGTGCCGGTGGGCGGCTTCCATGGCTTCCTCGACGACTCCCGGGGTGGTTTCCGAGAGGCCGGCGAAAATGCCGCCGGTATGGAGCCATTGGACACCCAGGGTGCCGAATATATGGTTCCAGTCGATATCGCCGCGTTTCAACTGGGAGGCAGCGGTGAATCCCCGGTCGGATATCCCCACGGCGCCGCGAAGGCCGAAACCCCGTTCCGTGAAGTTCAAGCCATTGCGGACGGTCCGGCCGACGCCATCATAGGGGATCCAGCGGATCAGGGACGTGTCGACGCCTCCCTGCAGGATGCAATCCTCAAGCAGACGACCGACATCGTTGTCGGCAAAGGCGGTGACCACGGCAGCCGGCATGCGGAAACACTTGCGGATGGCGCGTGCGACATTGTATTCGCCGCCGCCTTCCCACGCAGTGAATGATCGGGTTGTACGGATGCGACCTTCCCCGGGGTCAAGACGCAGCATGATCTCGCCCAGGGAAAGAACGGAATATTTGCAGGATGCAAGCGGCTTGATAGTTAAAATGCTCATGGGTTTTCCTTCCCGGATGGTTTGCCGGCAACCGCACTTTTTCTTATGAATTGCATTGACGCGCTTTGTATAAGAAATATGTTTCGTCTGTCAACGAGCGAAACACGGTGGTTTCTGTTTCAGGAAGGCGGATGGGATGGTAAAGGCGGGGTATGATGTAGCGGCCATTGCAGGTCAATTCCAGACCCCTGGCCGTTTTCTGGGTGTGGAACCCTACGGGAACGGGCATATCAACGATACCTTCCTGGCTAGTTTCGACCAGGACGGCACCCCGCATCGTTTCATCCATCAGCGGATCAACCACACGGTGTTCCGACAACCGGGCCAGGTCATGGAGAATATTTCCCGGGTAACCGAACACCAGCACCGGCGTATGGCGGCGGCCGGTGTTCCGGATTCTGCGCGGCGGGCCTTGTCGCTGGTTCCCACACGTGACGGGAAGACCCATTTTGTGGATGCCGAAGGGAATACCTGGCGGACCTACCATTTCATTGAACAAACACGCTCGGTCGATTTTGTCGAGAGCCCGCGAATTGCGTATGAGGCCGCGCGTGCCTTCGGTGAATTTCAATCCCTGTTGACGGATTTGCCCGGAGGACGTTTGCATGAAACCATCCCGGATTTTCACCATACGCCAAAACGTTTTCAGGCGTTTCAACGTGTCCTGGAACAGGATGTTGCCAATCGGGCGGCAACCGCCCGCGCGGAAATCGACTTTGTGCTGGGGCACGAGCCCGTGACGCGTGTGTTGATCGACCACTTGGAGCAGGGCTTGATTCCGGAGCGGGTGACGCACAATGATACGAAAATCAACAATGTCATGCTGGACAGCACCACGCACCAGGGGATTTGTGTGATCGATCTGGATACCGTCATGCCCGGTCTGGCCTTGTATGACTTCGGTGACATGGTGCGGACCTCCACCAGTCCCAGCGCCGAGGATGAACGGGATCTCTCCAAAGTGTGCCTAAAGCTCGACCTCTTCGAGGCGCTGGTGCAGGGATACCTGGAATCGGCCGGGGCCTTCCTGACCCCGGCAGAACGTGATTTGCTTCCTTTCAGCGGTAAGCTGATCACCCTGGAAATCGGCATCCGCTTCCTCACCGATTACCTGGCCGGGGACGTATACTTCAAAGTGCATCGACCGGGGCACAATCTGGACCGATGCCGGACCCAGTTCAAACTGGTGGAATCCATCGAACATCAGGAATCCGCCATGCAGGAATGTGTTCGTTGCTTCAGCCGCTGACCCGGGGCGTTAGAAACCACTGGCCGCAACGGTTTGTTTCAGGCTAAATTGATTGCCATGGAAACGCACTTGCAGGATTTGGTCCGGTTGAGTTTCAGCAGCACACCGGATGAATTGCTGAAGTGTGCGTTGGACACGTGCATCCGTCTGGCGGGGGCCACGGGAGGGTCGATCCTGGGCGAGGAGGGACCCTATCTCCAGTTCCTGTTTGCCGATCAGCCGTCCTTGATCGGTATGCGGGTTCCGCTGAACAGCATCGCCGGCGACACGGTCAACCGGGATCGGGTCATCTACACGTTTGCGCCGGGCGACAAACGGCATTATGACGGGGTTGACCGTCAGATTCAGCGGCAGACCCGTTACCTCCTGAGCATCCCCATTCCGTCGGTTCATGCCCGCGGCAATGCCGATCATGCGCGTCGGAACATGGGGGCGGTACAACTCCTGTTTGATCGGGATGTGCTGGACGGGCAGTGCGACGGGGTGGCCCGCCGGGAATTTGAACCCGCGGAATTTCAGCAGGACACCGTGTTTGCCGAAACGTTCCGACCGGTGTTCGGTACGCTTCCGTTGATTGCGTTCGGGTTGGAAGTCATGAAATTGAGACAGACCTCGTATCAGGTCATCCATGAACTGAAGAACAAGCTGATCGGCGGGTTGTCCTGGTTGAATTGTCTGGCCGATGATCTTACGGCCTCGGTGCCCACCTGGGCCAACGCGACAACCCGCGAGGATTTCTCGCTGGCCGAGACGGCGGTCCGGGAAGGCGCTGAACTTGCCAAGAAATACCTGCAATTGACCAAGGTGTATGAACCACGGTTCGAGATGCGGGAAGTGGCTGCCCTGGTGCATGAAGTGGTGGTCTCGACTCGCGCCCTGGTCCGTGACATGGGCGCGGAGGCGATCGGGGTCGGGGAATCGGTGGATTCCGGCATTACGGATTTTCGGATGGATGTTGAACAAATGAAGATGGCGCTGTTCAATCTGTGCAAGAATGCCGTGGAAGTATTGCGTCAGCATGGCGGAGGGGCGGTCCCCGCCGTTCGCCTGACAGCGGCGCCGTCCGACACGGGCGGATTGGTCCTTACGGTGTCCGATAACGGACCGGGCATGCCGTCCGAGATCGCCGACAACCTGTTTATTCCATTCAAGACAAAAAAAGAAGGCGGAACCGGTCTTGGTTTGACGATTGCCAAGAAAATCGTGGATGTTCATGGCGGAACGATCCGGTGCGAGACCGGGCCCACGGGAACGACCTTCCGGATCGAGTTGCAACAGGAGGAAACAACATGACGGCACAACGACTGGTATTGGATGAACAGGATCTGGGTCAAACCTCGTATCATGACTTTCTGGATTCCATACGGCACAGCATGGATCCCAACAGTAATTCGGTTCTCCTGGTGGATGATGAGAAGTCCATCCGCATGAAGGTGGCACGGGATGTCCGCCTGTCGGATCCGAAACTGGCGATATACCAGGCGTCAAACGGACGTGAGGCCCTGGAGCAACTGGTGTTGATCCGTGCCAAGCATGTGCACGATCCGCTGCTGATCGTTCTGGATCTCAACATGCCGGTCATGGATGGCTGGGCCGTGATTGATGCCCTCAAAAAAGAGTATGAAGCGGCCGGCCGGAAATCGGGCATTCCAATCGTGGTCTTGTCGTCCACGACCGGAGAGAAGGGCGGATTATTCCGCAAGACCAGCGTACATGAGGGTAAGTCGGGATATACCCCGCTGGTGGCCATTGCCAAGGAATCCTGTGTGGATAACCGACGTTACGATGCCGCCGGTGAACAGGGGCTGATGGCCTGGTTGAAGCATTTTGTCAAACAGGCCTGATGCGTCTTGACTATGCCAGCCGGCGCAATGCTATAGTCTACGCGTATTTTGTCCGGTTGCGGGGAACCGGGGAATTCATCCAGGAGAACTCATCATGCATAATCTGCCGAAGCACATTGAAACCGTTAAACAGTTGGACGACATCCTGACGACACCCGGCGATTCGCTGGTGGCCGCCATGAAGCGCTTGTCCGGGGATATCATGATTCTGGGCGCCGGCGGCAAGGTTGGCCCTACCATGACCCTGCTGGCGCGACGGGCGTTGCAGGCCGCCGGTCTCAAGAAGCGGGTGGTGGCGGTCGATGTCATGCCGAAAGCGCTTGAATCCCTTGCCAATCAAGGGGTTGAGACCATGACCTGTGACTTGATGGATCCTGATGCCGTGGCCAAACTGCCGGCGATCGAAAATATCGTCTACATGGTGGGACGCAAGTTCGGTTCCACCGGGAGTGAATCGCTGACCTGGGCGATCAACGTGATGGTGCCGCACAATGTGGCCCGTGTATTTACCCGTTCGCGGATCGCCGCTTTCTCCACCGGGTGTGTCTATCCCGTCCTGGATATGAAGACGTGTGGTGCAACTGAAACCCTGCCCCCCGACCCGATTGGCGAATATGCGCAATCCTGTCTCGGTCGGGAGCGAATGTTTGATTATTTCTCCGAACAAAAAGGGGAACGCGTGGTCCATATCCGCCTCAATTATGCCGTGGAGTTGCGGTACGGTGTCTTGTTCGATGTGGCGGAACGGGTCTGGAAGGGGCAACCGGTGGATGTGACGACGGGTTTTGCCAATGTGATCTGGCAGGGTGATGCCTGTTCACAGGTGTTGCAGGCGCTGGAACTGGCCAGTTCACCGGCGACCATTCTCAACGTCACCGGCCCCGAAACCTTTTCGATTCGGGAAGCGGCCATGGAGTTTGGCCGGTTGATGGGCAAGCCCGCTACCTTTACCGGTGAAGAAAATGGGCGTGGATACCTGAACAATGCGCGTAAAGCGAACCAGTTGTTCGGCAATCCCTCCGTACCCCTCGGCACCGTGATTGAATGGATCGCGCACTGGGTGAGCAAGGGTGGGGAAAGTCTTGGCAAAACCACGCATTTTGAAACACAGAACGGCAAATATTGAGGATGCCGGCGAATCCGATGAAAAAAATCCGCGTGGGGATAATCGGCGCTGGGTTTGCCGGGCAATTCCATGTTGCCTGCCTGCGCCGGGTCTACGGCGTGCAGGTTGAAATCACGGCCATCACGTCGCTGCGGGCGGAAAGTCGTGAGACTTTCGGCCGGGCGCATGGCATACCGGTCTTTCGTGATGTCACCGCCATGCTTGATCACGTGGATGTGTTGGATATCTGTTCCCCGCCGTGTGCCCATGAACCCGGTATTCGTATGGCGATTGAGGCCGGCAAGGGTTTGATTTGCGAAAAACCTTTGACCGGTTATTTCGGCCCCCCGGGTGACGACGCTTTCCGGGGGAATCGGGCATCCAAACAACCCATGCTGGATGCGGTTACGGAACAGCTTGTCCAGTTGAATGAACGGGTCAAAAAGGCCGGAGTCTGTTTCGGATATGCCGAAAATTTCGTCTATGCCCCCGGGATCCAGAAGGAGCGTGAGATCATCGAGAAGACCGGCGCCCAGATCCTGCGGATGATGGGCGAGGAGTCTCACAATGGATCGGCTTCTCCGGTTTATGGGATATGGAAATATGCCGGAGGCGGTTCCCTGATCGGCAAGGGGGTTCATCCCCTGGGTGCGTTACTGTACTTGAAGCGGGTGGAGGGGCTTGCACGTGATGGCCGCCCGATCCGTCCGATTGCCGTGAGTGCCCGGGTTCATGAACTGACCCGTCAGCCGGCGTATCGTGATGTGAAGATGATTCGGACCGATTACCTGGATATTGAAGATTACGGGATGATCCATGTGGTGTTTGAAGACGGGATGGTGGGCGATATCGTCACCTCGGAAGTGGTGCTGGGCGGGATATACGATTACGTCGAGGTGTTCGCAAACAATCATCGCAGCCGGTGTCACTTGAGTCCGGCCGGTCTCATGGATACCTATAATCCCCGCGACGACCAGTACCGCGATATTTACCTGATCGAGAAGGCCAGCACGAAGGAAGGTTGGACACAGGCAGCGCCGGACGAGAATTTCACGATCGGGTATCAGGCGGAGCTCCAGGATTTCATGACCTGTGCGGCGGATGGAACCGCTCCTCAATCCGGATGGGAATTGGCCATGGACACCACGCTGGCCACGTATGCCGCCTATGTATCGTCGGAACGGCGCGGGCAGGAAGTCGACGTCCCGCGTATCTGATTTGGGAATGATGTTGGTAACAGAAAGGCAGGACTAAACCGGATGAAACGCGAGGTTGCACCATTGAAGGTTGCCGTGATCGGGTTGGGGCATTTGCACCCCCGTTCCTACATGACCCTGTTCAAGGCGGTTCCGGACGTCAGGGTCACGTCCGTCTTTGAAGAGGATGGCACGCTTCGTGAACCTTTCTGCCAGGACTTCGGGATCCGCGGATACGACCGGTTGGATCGACTCCTGAAAGCTGAACAGCCGGATATTGCAGCCTTGTTTCTGCCGCATGTGGATTGTCCCGACGCGGCCGAACTTTGTGCGGCGGCAGGCGCCCATTTGATGGTGGAAAAACCCATGGCATCCACGCGCCGCGGGGCGGAACGCATCGTGACTGCTGCCCGTCGAAACAAGGTTCAATTGACCACCGGATATTGCTGGCGGTTGCATCCCGTGGCCCAGGAAATCAAGCGTCTGATCAGTTCCGGGATGATCGGAGAGGTTGTGGGTGGTGAAGGTCGTTGTGCTGCCGGTCGACTGACCCGTTATTTGGACGGAAAGTCCCCCTGGATTTTGGAAAAGGCAAAATCCGGCGGTGGCCCCATGTATAATCTGGGGGTCCACTGGATCGATCTCTGCCGGATGATCCTGCAGGATGAAGTGGTTGAGGTTTCCGGGCGTAATGTCAAAATCAACCAGGAATACGACGTCGAGGATAATTCCTTTGCCCATTTGCGTTTCAAAAAGGGAGCCATTGTGGCGTTGGATATCAGTTACACCGTGCCGGATGCGTTCCCTTGCGGGCGTGACCTGTATGTGGCGTTCCGGGGGACCCGTGGGGTGATCTCCTGGTCACCGGCCTACGAGGGACAGAAGGATGTGCTGCATGTGTGCAGCGACGATGCCGCCTTTGCCGGTTCACCGCGGCGCAGCCAGGAGTTTGAGCTTCAGCCGACCCCCGGTTATTCCGGATTCATGGGGTTGGAGTATCTCCGGGCGTTTGTACGGTCTGTGCGGACCGGCAAGGAACCACCGATCAGCGGCCAGGATGGGGTGGAAGCGTTACGGGTGGTTGAGGCCGTTTACCAGTCGGACAGCGCACGACGCTGGGTGGAGATCAAGCGATGAAAGCGGTAGTGACCGATTATATCGAGGACAATCTGGATTGGGAAGCCGGCGAATTGCGCAAGGCGGGTATCGGGTTTGGTGCCTTCCAGTTGAAGTTCAAGCCGGAAGCAGAGGTTGCTTCCCAGTGTGCCGGCGCCGAGGTGGTGGTGGTCAATATGGTCAAGATGCATGACGCGCAATTGGCCTTGTTGAAGGATTGCCGCCTGCTGATCCGCCATGGCATCGGGTATGACAACGTGGACGTCGCTGCCTGCACCCGGCATGGCATCCAGTTCGCCTATCAGCCGGACTACTGCAAGGAAGATGTGGCGGAGCATGCCGTGGCCTTGATCTTTGCCTGCGGACGCAAGGTAGTCTGGAGCCGCGCAACCCTCGACCAGGCCAGCGCCACCGGCCAATGGGATTTTTCGAAACTGTTTCCCATTTACCGGTTGGACGGAAAGACCCTTGGAATCCTGGGGTTGGGGCGGATCGGGAGCCGGGTCTTCAGAAAGCTGAAGAGTTTTGGATTCCGTATTCTCGGTTCCGATCCTTATCTGAGTGATAAGCGGAAGGCGGAGATGGAGGGGATACAGTGGGTGGATACGGATACGCTGTTCAAGGAATCGGATTTCCTGACCGTTCACACACCGTTGAACGATGAAACGAAGCAGATTGTCAATGCCCGCACCCTGTCCCTGATGAAACCAACCGCCTATCTGGTCAATACTGCCCGGGGCGGCATGGTGGACGAGGTGGCGCTCGGTCAGGTGCTGCGTGAACGGCGGATTGCCGGTGCGGCAATCGATGTTTTTACCGTTGAACCACCGCCCCCGACGCATCCGCTGTTCGGGTTGGACAACATCATCCTGACCCCGCATATCGGGTGGGCATCGGAAGAGGCCGGGTGGGAAATCCGGAAGAGTATACTCGACGATATCGTATCATGGTCCAAGGGCGGCAATGCCCGGTGCGTGATCAACAAGGAAACCCTCAGGAAGTAACATCCCGATCCGGGGTGGGAAAGCGAGCTGCGGTTTTATGAAAATCACACGTGTGAATGGTTCGTTGCCGGGTCCCAAAAGCAAGGCCTTGCTGGAACGCTGGCATCAGTTTGAAGCGGATGTTGTGGGATATCAGGCGCCGATCGTGTGGGAGTCCGCCCATGGATGCGTGGTGAACGATGTTGACGGCAACCAGTTCATTGACTGGACGTCCGGGGTGCTGGTTACCAATGTGGGGCATTGTCACCCCCACCTCGTCAAGGCGGTTCAGGAAGCGTCCGGACAACTGCTTAACAATTACGAATGCGCCAATGTTCAGCGGATCCTGGCTGCTGAAAAGCTGGTCAAGGTGCTGCCCAAGCATCTTAACCGTTGCTTTTTCCTGTCGACGGGCAGTGAAACGACGGAAGCCGCCATGCGCCTGATGCGACGGAAGACGGGATGTTTTGAAATCCTGACTTTCGAAGGCGGATTCCATGGTCGGACCTTTGGCGCTGCCTCGATGGGTGGCATGGCGGGTCCCAAACGTGGCTATGGTCCCGGGGTTCCTGGAATTATCCGGGCAGCATTCCCGAATCCGTACCGTGACACCCTGGGATTCTGCCAGGATGGACCGTCGTTCCGCCGTTATTTCGACTATCTCGATACCGTTATCCAGTCCAATTCGGTAGGCAGCCTGGCAGGCGTGCTGGTGGAACCCTACCAGGGAGCCGCCGGGTTCATCTTCCCGCCGGAAGGGTGGTTGACCCGGTTGGTGGAATGGGCGCACGCGCGGGGCATGCTGATAACGCTTGATGAAGTGCAGGCGTCCTATGGCCGAACGGGTAAGATGTGGGCCCAGGAGCACGAGCAGCTGGATGTCGACATCATGACCATCGGCAAGGCCATTGGTTGCGGCGTTCCCGTATCGGCTGTGGCGGCGCGTGATTCCGTGTTCGCCTGCTTGAAGAAAGGGGAGTTGTCCAGCACCCTCGGTGGCAACCCGGTAGCCAGTGCGGCGGTCATCGCGATTCTCGAGATCTATGAGCGGGAACGGTTGGTTGAAAATTCTGCCCGGATCGGCCGATTCATGATGGAACGGCTCCAGTCCATGGCGTCCAAATGCCCGTACCTTGGCTGTGTGCGCGGCATGGGGCTTGTCATGGGGCTGGAATTCGTTGCGGACAAAAAGACCAAAAAGCCGGCTCCCGAGTTGATCCGTCCCGTGATTGACGGGTGTGCCAACCGCGGTTTGATTGTCGGTTCGGTGGGGGTCTATGGCAATGTCATCCGGGTCGCACCGCCGCTGGTGATTACCCAGGAACAGGCGGATGAAAGCCTCCAGATCATGGAGTCTGTCCTGAAGGACCTTTCGTTATGACACCGGACCGCATTCGCGAGGGCATTGCCGCCGTTCTGCCGGAAGCACGGGATTTCCTGTGCGATCTGATCCGGTGCCCGTCGACACCGGGTTGTGAACGGGACGCCATGCGTTTGGCATTGGGTGGATTCAAGCGATGTGCATCGCGTGCGACGCGCATACCGCTCGATGACGCCCTGCGCAACGACCCGGATTACAGCACGCCGATCCCGGATATCCGTTACAAGGGTCGGTTTAATGTGCGGGCCGTGAGCAAGGGGACGGGTGGGGGGCCTACGGTATTGTTTAATACGCATCTGGACGTGGTCCCGCCTTCGGAGGATATGGCTGAACCGTGGAATCCCCGAATCGAGGGAACCGTGGTGCATGGCCGTGGCGCTTGTGATGCCAAGGGCCAGGCCGCCACGATCTGGCTGGTATTCCGTGCCTTGCAACAGTTGGGTATCCGCCTCAAGGGGGATCTTGTGGCCCATATCGTTGTGGAGGAGGAGAATGGCGGCAATGGTACGCTTGCCATGGCGCGGCGCGGGGAAAAGGCCGATGCCTGCATCGTGCTGGAACCCACGGAACAGCGAATACTGACATCGATCCGTGGTGCCGTCTGGTTTCGCCTGGTCTGTACCGGCAAAGCGGGGCATAGCGGCCAGGCCGGCCAGACGAGAAG
This sequence comes from Lentisphaerae bacterium RIFOXYC12_FULL_60_16, assembly GCA_001803315.1. Taxonomy (GTDB): domain Bacteria; phylum Verrucomicrobiota; class Kiritimatiellia; order UBA8416; family YA12-FULL-60-10; genus YA12-FULL-60-10. The sequence continues at coordinate 49,578 of MHBQ01000065.1, read as the reverse complement.
CGCGTTATTGCTGGCACGGGATGCCATGGCGGTTCTGGAACGTTATCATGCAGAGCTGCTGGCCGCTTCACGGGGATTTCCTCTTTTTGACGGTTATCCGAACCCGATGCCGATCACCTTCGGTAGTTTGCAGGCCGGCAACTGGCCGGCATCGGCGCCAAGCAAGGCGGTGCTGATGGGGGTGTTGGGACTCCTGCCCAACAAGACACATCAGCAGGTTCAGGCGGAAATGTCCGCGGCCCTGGCTGCCGGGTTGGGCGCGGATGCCATGCACAACGTGGAACTTACCTTCCTGTACCGGCATGACAGCAGCGTGCTTGAACCCTCGCACGAGGTGCCGCAGGCCCTGCTTCAATCATCGCGCAAACTGGGTGCTCCCACCGAGATTGCCGGCATGACGGCATCCTGTGATGCCTGGTTCTACAACAACCAGTTGAGAATCCCTTCATTGGTGTATGGACCGGGTTCCTTGAAAGTGGCGCATTCGCGCCAGGAACAGATTGATCTCAACGATGTGGCCGCCGCGGCTTGTGTATTGGTGGATTTCCTGACCGGTTATTCGGGGGTAACAGAATGAAAGCACTCGTAAAAACACAAAAAGGTGTCGGTTTCATCGAGGTTCGGGATGTCAAGGAGCCGGTTCCCGGTCCCGGTGAAGTGAAGATAAAGATTGCCGCCTGCGGTATCTGTGGTTCGGATATCCATGTGCGGCATGACAGCTTTCCCTACTGGCCGCCCGTCATTCTGGGTCATGAGTTTACGGGAACGGTCATTGAGCGGGGGGCAGACTGCAAACGGATCAAGGAGGGGGATCGGGTGGTGGCAGAACCGCACACCCGTGCCTGCGGGGTATGTCCGCTTTGCCGTACCGGGAACATCCAGATTTGTCCGGACAAACGATCTCCGGGATGGGGGATTGATGGCGGTATGGCGGAATACATCTGCTATCCTGAACGCTTGCTGCATACCATTCCCGCCGATATGACCTGGGATCAGGCTGCCGTTGTGGAACCTACTGCGAATGCCGTGACGGACCTGATTGAACGGACCGGGGTGATTCCCGGGGACCTGGTCGTGGTTCAGGGGCCCGGGCCCATCGGTTTGTTGACCGCCATGGTGGCACGGGCGGCAGGCGCCCGCGAAGTGGTGATTCTTGGAACTCCTGGTGACGAGGCGTTGCGGCTCAAGAAAGCCCGTGATTTGGGATTCCGCCAGGTTATCAACATCGGCCAACGCAACGCTGTGGAAGCCGTCATGGAACTGACCGGCGGGCTGGGTGCGGATGTCGTGGCGGAATGCAGCGGAGCCCCGAAGGCCATACCTTCAACGGTTGATCTGGTGCGGAAACGTGGCAGGATTTGTGCGATCGGCCTGACCGGCAACCGGCCCGTGGAACTTCCCTGGGACAAATTTGCATTCAAGGTGGTGGATGTCCAGTTCTGCATGTCCACCAGTTACACATCCTGGGATCGGACCATTCACCTGATTCACAGCGGTGCGGTACCAGCCCAGGAGGTTATAAGCCATCGTGCACCACTGGCACAGTGGGAATCGGTCTTTGATGCGATTGAGCGGTTGGAAGCGTTAAAAGCCCTGCTGATTCCGGCCTGAAGCCGGAGGCAAGGGAATAGGGGGATTCGTCATGGCTACATCCATCGGGTTTGGAATTCTGGGGGCGGGTTTGGTGTCGCCTTTTCATGCCAAGGCCATCCAGGCATCAAAAGGGGGAAAATTGCTGGCCATATGTGACATGGCCAAGGAACGGGCCGACAAGATGGCGGCCGAATACAAGGTCAAGGCCTATTACACGTTCAAGGAAATGCTGGCGGATCCGGCCATCCAGGTCGTGAATATTTGTCTGCCCAATCATTTGCACCGGGATGCCGTGGTTCAGGCGGCGGCCGCCAAGCGGCATGTGTTGACGGAGAAACCACCGGCCATGAGTCTTCATGATACGGACGAGATGATTACCGCCTGCAAGAAGGCCAGGGTCAAGTTCGGTTGCACGGTGCAGTGTCGGGTGAGAAAGTCCATTCAGGCCATCAAGCAGGCCATTGACAGCGGCCGGTTTGGCACGGTGTTGCATGCGGATGCCTACATGAAATGGTTCCGTTCCATTGAGTATTACCAATCGGATGCCTGGCGGATGTCACGGAAAAGCGGCGCTGGTGTGACCGTTCAGCATGCCTTTCACTACATTGATCTGTTGCAGTACCTCATTGGGCCGGCCCGGCGGGTTCAGGCGCGGATGAACAACCTGGCACATCCGGGCATCCAAATCGAGGATACGGTACTGGCATTTGTCGAGTTTGCCAATGGCGCCCAGGGTGTGGTGGAAGCCTCCACGGCCCTGTGGCCGGGAACCGATCTGCGCATTGAAATCAACGGAACCAACGGGACCGCCATTGTAACCGGTGAAAAGATCCATACTTGGAAGTTCCGTGATGAACAGCCGGGCGATGATGCCATCCGGCAGCTGGGCAGTGCATCCCAGGCAACCGCCGCCGGTGGTGCAACCGATTTCGGGTTCCTGGATCATCAGGTGGTCATTCAGGACATGATCGACGCCGTTCGGGAAGATCGGGAAGTGGTTATTCCGGTAACCGCCGTGCGGCCGACGTTGGAAATTGTGCTGGCCATGTACCAGTCCGCCGCCAAGCGGCGGGCGGTCTCCCTCCCGGTCAAGGACGATGAATCGGCCTGGGAATGGAAAGGCTGACATGCCCGCGAAAAAGCAGCCATACGGTAAAGCCGGCACCGGCATCAAGGATTGTGTGCGACGGCAGGCTTCCGCCCTCCGGGCTATCGGCCGTGCCTTGCATGCTGAACCGGAGATTGGATTCCAGGAACACCGTGCGGTACAGCGGGTGGTTGCTTTTTTACGCGAACAGGGATACCGGGTTGAACATCCCTGGGTCGGGTTGAAAACGTCCTTCCGTGCGACATTGACCGGTCGAACCCCGCGGGGTCCCTGTCTGGGCGTCCTGGCCGAATATGATGCCCTTGACGGGTTGGGGCACGCCTGTGGGCATAACCTGATCACGGTGGCGGCCTTGTCTGCTGCTGTCGGTATGGCGGGAACCCGGGCGCACTGGCGGGGCCGCTTTGAAATCATCGGGACCCCGGCTGAAGAGTTGTTTGCCGGCAAGGGGATCATGGCGGACCGGCATGCGTTTGACCATCTGGACGCTTGCTGGATGACGCATCCATCGACCTTTAACCGTCCCATTGCGGGCGCCAATGCGCTTGAGACCCTGGTGGTCCAATTTCGTGGAAAGGCCGCCCATGCGGCGGTTTGTCCCTGGGACGGCATCAATGCCTTGGATGCAGCGGTTTTATTTATCAACGCCCTCAATGCCTGGCGTCAGCATCTGCATGAAGATGCGCGTCTACACGCCGTGGTACGCGACGGTGGCAAAGCGGTGAACGTCATACCGGAACAAGCGGTTGTCGAGGTGGTGGTGCGCAGCTCCAGTGAGGCCCGGCTTGACGCCTTGTGCCGGCAGGTCAGGCGTGCAGCCCGGGGGGCTGGACTCGCGCTGGGCGCCGGCGTATCCATTCGTCCGGTCAAACCGGGATATCGTTCGTTTCGGATTAATGCTGCCTTGGAAACCGTCATGACCGAAGCCTATAACATGGCCGGAATTGTCTTTGAAACGGCGAAGGGTAATGAGACCCGCGGTTCACTGGATATGGGGAATGTCAGTCAGATCGTGCCTGCGTCGCATCCCTTTTTCGGCATTGTACCGGCCGGCCATACCGTGGCCGCTTTGCATACCCGCGATTTCATGAAACTTGCCAACACGGATTATGCCTACCAGCAGGCCATGAAAGCCGGTATCGGTATGGCCTTGGCGGCGGTCCGTTTATCAACGGATACCGGGGCCTTCCAAGCGGTGAAGCAGGAGGCTCGACGCAATCCGGGAACCGGTCGGAGGTAGGATGCCGCGTTTTTCGATCGTCATTCCAACGTGGAAAAACCTTTCCTGCTTGGATTTGGCCGTTCGGAGTCTGCGTCGGCATAGTGCGGTCGAACATGAGATCATCGTGTGTTTCAATGAAGCCGATGATGCGTGTCGTCAATGGGGTGGGGGGACGGGTGTCCAGACCCTGTATTTCGAACACAATCTCGGGGTATGCGGGGCGGTCAACCGCGGCGTTAAGCAGGCCGGCTGCGACCATGTGTGTTTTTTCAACGACGACATGGTGGCGTTACCCGGATGGGATACGGCCTTGATGCAATACCTGGGGATGGCTGATCCCCTCTGGTTGTCCGGCACCGCGATCGAGGCAGGCCGTGCCCACCCCGGTTATATCGGCGGGCAGGATTATGGTTGTGACCCGTCGCATTTCCGGGAAGCTGACCTGCTCAACGACCTTCCCCGTCTCCGACGGCCCTATAATGTGGTCAGCACCTGGACGCCCCTCCTGCTGGCGAAACGGGATTGGGATGCGGTGGGTGGATTTGACGAGGCCTACTTTCCGGGTGAAGGAAGCGATCCCGACCTTGCCTTTGCGATGTACCAGCATGGGTGCCGGCATTTTATTGGTGTCGGGACCAGTTTGGTATATCATTTCTCACGTATGACGGCATCGCGTTTTGACGCCTCGGTTTGTACGGATGCCAAAGCCTGTTTCAAACGGAAATGGGGGATGACATGGAAACGCTTTCTTCGGTCGATCCTGCATCGGGATCGGGTGATAACACCCGGCTATCCGCAAGTCGGAGGTGGCGTCTTCCGCTGGTTTTGACCTCCGCATGGTCAGGCGCGTCACTGCGCCGGGAACATGCGGCCTGGCTTATTTTTCTGGTCTCGGTTTGTGTCATGCCGTTTTCACTGGGGGCCTCCCGGATCGCTGCCATGATCAGCGCCATCCTGGTTGTGCAGTATTCATTCGATGAAGCACGGCGCATTCGTTTCCCGTTAACCGCCTGGTTGTGGGCGGCCTTCTTCCTGCTGGCTATTCCGGTGACGTATCTCGGGATCGATCCGGACACCGGGGTCCGGAAACTGGATAAACTGGCCTGGTTCTTCATCATTCCGCTGTCGGCGACCCTGGTAAATTCAGAGCGACGCCAGACCGATGTCCTGCTGGCCCTGGCAGTCGGCATGGTGGTTCTGACGCTTCGTCAATGGGTATCGGCCCCCCTGGAGGCATGGAATCTCGTGCGTACCGAGGTTGTTGAAACCTGGATGGACGGGATGATAAAAATCGGTTCCATGACACATGCCCAGCGGTTCGTGGTCGGTATCCTATTGGCGGTAGCCTGGGTGACCAGTGCCTGTACCCAAGTCCGTTCACGGAGATGGTTCATGGCACTCCTGCTGCTGTGCGGGACGGGCCTGCTCATGAGCTTCAAACGCGGATCCTGGATGTGTGCGATCATCGCGGCAGGGGCACTGTTGGTTGGGCGTGCCGGACGCAAGGGGTTCCTGTTGCTGGTCCTGGCGGTGCTGAGCCTTTGGTTTGTCCCACCGGTGCGGTCGCGTCTGGAGGGGTTGCGGGATGAATTTCAGGAGGGTCGCGGCGGCCGCATGTACATGTGGACCCAGCTTGCACCGGCCATGGCACGGGATTATCCGGAGGGGATCGGTTGGTATTCGATGTCCAGTGATTTCATGCGGGAATACGGACCGGATGTGGAGCCGAACCGGAATCACCTGCATTCCAATTTATTCCAGATTCGGGTGGAAATGGGGTGGCTCGGATTTGCCTTTTACGTTGCCTGGATGAGCAAGGCATTACTGGATGCGCTTGGATTTCTGGTGTTTGCCCGTGGTCCTGATCAGCGGGCCGCCCGGTTTATCCTGTTTGCCCTGTTCGCGCTTATGTTGAACGGACTGGTCGAATACAACTTCGGCGATGGCGAGATCGTGCTTCTCTATGGTCTGCTCATGGGGTGTGCGGCGGCGGGATTGCGTCGATCAATCGCTTTTGAAACGAATACCGGTATACCGGCCGCTGCTCCTGGATGAATTGGCGTTCAAAATCCGTTTGTTCGTCAGGGTTGGGCCGGTACGGCGGGATCTCAATGAAACGGTCGTCCGGGTGCATGGTGCCGGTAATCCAGCGGAAATAATCTTCGTGATCGGTTGCCACATGGATAATGCCTGATGCCGTCAGAATCCTGAAGAGGGCATCGACGAATGCCGGGGAGAACAGACGCCGACTATGATGCCGGCGTTTGGGCCATGGATCCGGGAAATATATGAAGCCGGTTGAAATGGTGCCGGTTGGAATCAGATAGGTTACGGTGTAATCGGCATCAGCCCGGATGAGCCGGACGTTTTGGCACCCGGTCCTGCGTAGCCGGCGATCTACCTTTCGCAGGCGTTTAAGCATCCGGTCAATACCAACCAGGCCGGTTTCGGGATGGGCTTTGGCTCGGGCTTCCAGGAACCGTCCCTTTCCACAACCGATATCCAGTTCAATGCCGGTGTACGCCGGGAACCATTCGGTTAGGGGAAACGGATTGTCACCCGGTTGCGGAAGATGAATCAGGCTGTCCGGGTCAAGATTGAAGGGATGCAATAGCGGAACCTGTCAGCGGCGAAACAACCATGCGAAAAAGCCGCCCTTACCCTTGTTGTCCATCGCTTTTTCGACGAAATCGAGAGCAAAAACGTGAAAGCGTTCAGCGCCCTGATCCAGTTTGAATTTTGCGGCGGCGGTATAGAGCCCTTCCTTGCCTGCTTCAACGAGGGTGTTGATCGTGGTGGGATCCTGGCTTCGTTTTTCCGCAAGGGATCGCAGGAGGTTGGCGAAGGACTTGGCCAGATTGTTCTTGGCTGTCCAATCGCCTTTTTTAACCGCCGCAAGGTCACGTTCCAGCGCCTTGTTCTGTGCCGCCCGACCAGATGTGTTGGAAGAAGCACCCATGTTCAGCGGAATCTTCATTAGGTTTCGTTCCCTTCGTGCAAGCCCTCGTTCAACCGATCGTCATTCCTAACACAATCTTCATGCATGGCTCAAGCTTCAACTGCCCGGAAAATGTCAGTTGATGATTTCTGCCAGGCGGCTGGCGGCTGCATCATCCGTGAGGATCCGACCGGCATCGCCGGATTGTTCCGGATCCGGTTCAGCCAGCAGGACAACGGCCATCCCGCGTGATTCACGCGGCGTTTTGAAATGCTGGTGGACGATGTCGTCGGCGCTGAGCGTCATGCGTCCCATACGGGGAGAGAGGTCGAAGCGGATGGGGCCAACCCCGTTGAGTGCGCGGTAGGTTAACTCGGTGCAGCAGAGATGTTCCGCCTCGCTGAAATCAAAGCGGAAATCATAACCTGCGCCCAGGAATGAAAACACCGTGGATAAGTAGCGGGATAACCCCTCGGCATCCAGCAGGGGACGAAAGACCACCAGACGGCAGACTTTATGTTCCAGGACCTGGCGCAGGGAATTGAAAATGACGCCTTCCCCGACGGCTTCAACAAGGTCCGGTTCGGTTCCCGGAGTCAGATCGAACCGTGCCAGGGTCTGCATGACCCGCTTAAGTTTGTTTTCATCGTAACCTGACGCATAGGTGTGGATGCCCAATCCGATGCGCTGGCCGGAGGTCCCGACGTACGTCAGGGCATGTTTGAAACGGCCGGGAATAAAGACGTTGGTCATGTAACCCTTCGAGAACATCAGCAGCACATCGCCGGGCCGCAAGGCCTTGAGTGTTTGGTCAATCTGCTCACGGGTCAGCTCGATGGGGGACGCCAGGGGGGATTTTGTCAGGATCACAATGCCGTTGCCCAAGGTGCCCGCCACCTTGAACAGCAGGTCGGCGCCGTCTTTCCGTAGGTTGTCAATCGCGGCAACAATCTTGGAATGGCGGATGCGATTTTCCATGCCCGGGAACAGGATGGAACGTGCCTGAAGCAGGCGTTCGACCTGGGCTTCCTGGTAAAGCCGGATGCGCCGGATATCGGCGACCAACGCACGGGCATCCGTGTCACGACGAGCCACCCGGGCCAGCCGGGACCGAGAATCCTCGGATTGCTCTTTAAATACCTGCCAGGCGATTTCCATGGATTCGATGTTGTCAAGGGAGGTGACCGACTGGACCATTCGATCAAAGGTTCCGGAAGGAATTTCACAGCGAGGATATCCCTCGTTCAACTTGGCGGTAAACGCCGGTTCGTCCAGGAAGGTCAGGACCATCTTGCAACCATAGTAGTTCAGGTGCAAGGCGGCGTCATACCCGATCAGGAACCCCTTGTCGGCGAGCGATGAATCGCCGACCTTGTCTCCGAAATCCGAATAAAAGGTGACGAGATCCCAGAGGGATTCCCAACAGACGACGAACCGGAACAACATCTGTTCCACCCGGTCATGCTGTTCGCTGGTGAAATGTTCAAGGGGGCGGCGTGACAGGCTGCGATGCAGGGCGGACATTTCGCTGATCAAGCTGTCCATCTCGCGGGTGAAAAGTCGCAGATATTCGAGATCCATGCGGACGCCGGGTTTGCCATAGCGGGCTTTGAGCGCCCAGTTTCCCTCCTTGCCGATGAGACTGGCATCGTTCCGGATGGTGGCCATATCCGCCGGACCGGTTTGACAGGCGGTAAGCGCCAAAAGAAGAGTCAGGAAGAGGGTGATTGCAGGGGGTCTACACGTCCTGCCGTTGAATGGGTTCATTTGGTCACCATGGTGTAGGATCCATCCCAGTCAGCAGGGGGAGGGGTCTGTACGTATGTCCGGCACCGGGCAAGGAGGTTGATGGAGGGTCCGTCCCCTGCGGTCGCGAGTGGTTCCAGCATGGCGATGGCCTCCTGCCAGTGTCGTTGACGGTATTGTGCGAAGGCCGCCTGGTAGCCGTGAAGGCGTACCAGGATCTCCGTGGAAACGCCAGCCGGACCTCCCACCAGTTCGAAGAGAGAGACGGGCGTGGCGCGGCCCTTGACGCGAACCGCGTCCACTTCGCGCCAGACAAAATCCGGTCCGGCATCCTGGGCCGTTTGGCCGCTTACCAGGACACGTGTCCCGTACACCTTGTTCACGCCTTCAATACGGGCCCCAAGATTCATGGTATCGCCCATGCCGGTGTAGTTCATGCGGGTTTCGGATCCCATGTTTCCGACAATGAGCTCGCCGGTACTGAGCCCGGTCCGCGAAAAGATTTCCGTGCGACAACCGGCATCACGGAAAGCGGGTTGAAGTTCACGGAGCCGTTCCTGCATGCGCAACACGGCCTGGCAGGCCCGTGCGGCATGGTCGGGCATGGATTGCGGTGCGCCAAAGATGGCGACTATCTCATCACCGACAAACTTGTCCAGAAATCCACCAGCGGCCAGGATAATTTCGGTCATGGCGTTCAAATAGAGGTTCATGAAGTGAACCACCTGTTCCGGGTTGAGTTGTTCGGACGTGCTGGTGAAATTCGCGACATCGGAAAACAGCACGGTTGCGTGGCGTCGTTCACCGCCAAGTCGGACCTGCCGCGGATCTGCCACCAATGTTTGAACGACGGATCGGTCCAGGTAATGTTCAAAAATCCCGCGAACGACCAATCCCTGGCGTCGTTCGTGCAGGTAATTGGAAAATATGACGCCCACCCAGGTCAGTCCGATTCCTGCGACCATCGGCAGGGGGTCAAACCAAATACGGCGCAAGGCCAGCAAGGCGACACTGAACGCCAACAGGGCGATGAGAACCCCCAGGATGCCGATCATATGCCACCACGTCCGACGATTATGAGCGGTACCCCCTCCGACCAGTAGGCATAATGCAAGGAGCAAGGCGCTGCCCGTGGCGGTTCCTGTGCGTGCAACGGCATGCCCGCAGAGAATGTTTGCGAGCATGGTGGCCTGGATATCGACTCCCGGCGTGTTGGAATTCAAGGGGGTGGCTTTCAGGTCAGAAAGTCCCGGGGCGGACGATCCCACGTAGACGATTTTACCGAGAAAGGAGAAAGGGGGGATATCCGGGGTAAGTCCGGCATCCAGTTGGGCGCTTGAGCGGAGCACGGAATACGCGGAAAAATGAGCAAATGGGGAATGGGTGCCTGGACGGTTTCCGTACCAGCCAATAATGAACCGGCCCTGTGAGGTGAGGGGGCAGGGGATGCTCCCCAACTGTAAGGAACCATCCACCCTGGCAGCGTCCGGTCGTCCCAGGAAATCCCATGCAACGGCAGTCGGGAGGGAGGGAAACCAGGCGCCGTTACACTGGATACCGAGCGGTGCGCTATGCCGGATGATGCCATCCCTGTCGGGTTGAATAAACACCGATCCGACCGTTCGTGCGTTTGCGATCAGGTCGGCGGAAGGTGAGGCCATGGACGCAAAAACAGGCAGTGAGAATCCCGAGAAAAGCGCCGGGAAGTTGGTGGGGAAGGGTTGCGTACTATGCAAAGCGGTCCATTTTTCGGCATCTGGTTCAAGTCCCTGGCGTAGCGGCATAAACGCATGATGGACCATGGCGGCTTTGTGGGTGGCATCGACAAGGGCGGCATCGGATGTTTCGCCCGCGATGTCCATTCGATCGATCTCCGGTTCGGTGAACAACATGTCAAATACGATGGCGCGGACGCCCTGTTGGTGTAGATATTCGATCATGCGGGCGTAGAAAATACGGGGCCATGGCCATCGTTGCGCCATGGTTTGATGAACCTGTTCGAGGCTGGTCTGATCGATGGTCACCACGGCAATGTTTTCCGGAGACGGCGAGAATCCCCAGTGTACGGTCCATCGAACTGCGGCATCCATCCATTTCAGGTTGAGCGGCTCCAGCCATCCCGCCAACCGGATCAACGTGATGATCGCAAAAACGCCGAGTCCGATCAGGAAACCGATAGTCGAACGGTTCAATGGATTGGCGGACTGGTGTGTCGGATCGCTCATGATTCGCAATAATCATCCTTTAAGGAACGGTTGCAGACTAATAGCAATGATCACCCACGGTTGTCGAGTTGGAAGGGAGGGGGACTGGTGGTCGGGGCGATGGGATTTGAACCCATGACCTTTTGGTCCCGAACCAAACGCGCTACCAGTCTGCGCTACGCCCCGAAGAAGATCTGAATCGCGGACCAGTCTAGCGGAAGATTCCGATGTGTCAAAACAAACCTCTTCAAAACAAACCAGTTGGGTGCATATGGGAGTTTGAGGATTTGCATGCGACGGACTAATTTTACCTCCGTTTGGAGACAGGCGACATCGCCCCGTTCCCTTACCTGACCAACTCGGATCCAGACCGGCCCGGGGTCGAGCCGGCTCCAGCGGAAAATGCACAAACTCACCGCCCAAGCACCCTCGATTTGGGCGGTTTGACACCGGTTGTCATCGTGATACACTGGCCGAAACGAGGATAAACCTGTGACTATCAGTCTTCTTGTTCTGGTGGTGGTACTGCAACTTGCCCTGGTGGCTGTCCTGGTCGCCGTCTGGAAATGTGTAAGGTCTCCCCAGGACCTGTCTCCCCGGTTGGATTCACTGGAACGAGGTCTTGAACGCGGGGAACGCCTGCTCCGCGAGGAACTCGGCCGGAACCGTGAGGAAACCGGCGTCCAGATAAGCGCCTTGCGGGAAGCATTGTCCACGCGTTTCCAAACCTTCAACGATTCCGTTATCCGGCAGATGGCAGACCAGGCGGGTGTGCAGACGGGTCGCCTGGATAAACTGACCCAGGGATTGGAACAAAAATTGGAGGCGTTGCAACAGAAGGTGGATGAAAAATTGACCCGCATCCAACAGGATAATGCGGTTCGCCTTGAGGAGATGCGCAAGACGGTTGACGAAAAGTTGCAGGGAACCCTTGAGAAACGTCTGGGTGAATCATTCCGACTGGTTACCGAGCAACTTAAACAGGTGCATGCCGGTCTGGGTGAGATGCAAACCCTGGCCAGCGGGGTTGGTGATTTGAAGAAAGTCCTGACCAACGTGAAGACACGCGGGCTTTGGGGGGAAATGCAACTCGGCGCCTTGCTGGAGCAGGTGCTGGCGCCTGAACAGTATACACAGAATTTCCGGGTGCGGCCCGATACCAATGAGGTGGTTGAATTTGCCATCCGGTTACCCGGTCGTGGCGATGGTGAGGATGTCCCTGTCTGGTTGCCGATCGATGCCAAATATCCGCGCGAGGATTATGAACGACTGATCGACGCATCGGAACGGGGTGATTCAGCCGCGGTCCAGGATGCCGCCCAGAAAATCGAGCAACGAATACGCCAGGAGGCAAAGGACATCAGTTCCAAGTATATCGTGCCGCCGCTGACGACCGATTTTGCCATCCTTTTCCTGCCGGTTGAAGGACTTTATAGCGAAGTCCTGCGACGGCCGGGACTGGTGGAGGCTTTGCAACGCCTCTACCGGGTGAACCTGGCGGGTCCCACGACACTGGCGGCGCTGCTGAACAGCCTGCAGATGGGATTCAGGACCCTGGCCATCCAGAAACGTTCCAGTGAAGTCTGGCAGTTGCTGGCGGCCGTGAAGACGGAATTCGATAAATTTGGCGGTGTGATCGAAGGGGTCCAGCGCAAACTCCAGGAAGCCAGCAATAGCATCGAGAAAAACGTACTCCAGCGGACACGTGCCATTAATCGCCGGTTGCGTTCAGTCCAGGATTTGCCGAACACCGTGTTGCCGCCTTTGATGGAAGGGACATTGGCTGAAACGGAACCAGACACAGATGTCCCTTCGGATGGATCGGCTGCCGGGGGGGATGTCTGATGGTACGCACTGCCGGGGGCTCGAATGGTGAGCGCTTGCGCTTGTCGGAGCGGGATGGTGTCCTGCCGTGGACCCGGCATTGCCTGGTTTGCGGTGAACAGAATATGCGGGGATTTCAGCAACGGTCCCGGGTCCAGGGCGGTAATACCGTTGTGTTGGACTATGTCCCACGGGAAACCGACGTGGGATGGAAGACCCTGGTTCATGGCGGTATCAGCATGATCCTGTTGGATGAGGTGATGACATGGGCTGCCATGTTGGCTTCCCGGCGTGCTTGTGTGGCGGTGGATGTGCATACGCGGCTCCGTGCACCGGTCCGGGTGGGGAAGGCGGTTCGTGCCGAGGGATGGGCCTGCCGGGTATCGGGTCGTATGTGCGAGACGGGTGGGTGCCTGCTGGATGTTGAAGGACAGGTTCTATCCGAGACAACCGGACGCTACCTGCCGATGCCGAAATCAGAATTTGCCTTGAGCCGGGATGATTTCATGACGGATGGAGACTCCCTGGATCTGGGCGACCTCATAACAGAAGGTGGATCTCATGATCATGCCTGAATGGAAATGGAAGGGGTTGGTAAGAGCGCTTCCCGCCATCATCGTGTTCGTGTCCACGGTCCATGCCGATGATTATGCGGATTGGCTGCGGCAGCAGTCCCTCCAGCGCGAACAATACCAGCAGGAAGGCCGCATTGAAATCCCGCCTGAAACGAAACCACCGATGCCTGAACGAACGGCCCCCGCCAGGGTGCGTGAACCGGTTCAGCCCGGGAAAGACCAGCCAGCCGAATCTGCAAACACCTTGCAGCCTCCTCCGGTATCACCGGCATCACCGGCGGAGGCCGTGAAACCAGATCCAGCGACAGGAACCAAGCCGGCGGAAGCCGGACCGGTGGAGACCTTGAACGAAGATCCGTTCGGCGGGGTTTCTCCGCTTTGGTTGTTTTTGCGGCGAACGATCATGAACCTGGATTCAGGACGTGATGTCGAAACGAGTAATTTTGTGGGCATATTGAACAGCGGATACGATGCCCTGTTGTTGCGTATCCATCTGATCCGTCAGGCTCGCCAGTCGATCAATATCCAGACCTATATATTCCGGGATGATGAGTGTGGACGCCTGGTCCTGTACGAACTGATGGAAGCAGCCCGCCGGGGGGTCAAAGTACGTTTGATGACGGATCATTTCAGTTCGGTTCGCAATATCCACCTGATGGCCTACCTGGCGACGGTTCATCCGAATTTCGAAGTCCGGATTTACCGGCCGATTGCGAACCGTATGGATCCGGCACCGCTCCAGGAAGTGCTGGACTACCTGACGCCCAATCGCACCAACCAGCGCATGCATAACAAGCTGTTCCTGGTGGACCAGTTCATGGGGATAACCGGTGGACGGAATTACCAGAATTGTTATTACGACTTCGGTGAAGGGATAAACTTCAAGGATCGTGATGTCCTGTTGATTGGCCCCCTCGGCCAGTCCATGGGGGATGTCTTCGAGACCTTCTGGGCCAGTGATTATGCCGTTCCCGTCCAAAAGCTCAAGGATGTGGCCAAGCGTATCAACCAGGGGCCGGTTGACCTCAAGCGTGACCGGGCAGACTGGGTAAAGCCCGGTTGGTTTGATGCGCTGACCGCCGGCGCCAGCGACAATCGACTGATTGCGGAACAATTTGCCCGCCGGTTGATTCCGGCCCAACGTGTCACCTTGCTGGCGGATAAACCGGGCAAGAACCGGAAGTTCTTTTTTTTCCATGGGAAGGGGCAGATAACCGGCCAGATCTCCCGCTTGATCCAAAAGGTGCAATCGAGCCTGATCATGCAAACTCCGTACCTGGTGCTCGATAGTGCCACGCGCCGCATGTTTCTCCGGCTCAAGCGGAAAAATCCCGCCCTGCGGGTTGTTATTTCCTCAAACAGTTTCGGGTCAACGGACAATCTGATTGCCTATTCGGCTAACTTTCGCATGCGATCCCTCTATCTTGATGAGGCAAAGATGGAGATCTATGAATTCAAGCCGCATCCGGAGGATTTGTTGAAGATTCTTCCACAGTATCCTGCGCTTGAACGCCGTTCCCATGAAGCGGGTGGGCCTCGTCCGTTTTTATGCATCCATGCCAAATCCTTTGTCATGGATGACCGCTATACGTTCATCGGTTCCTACAACCTGGATCCGCGGTCGGCGAACCTCAATACGGAAATCGGTTTGTTGATCGATGATCCCCATGTGGCGGCGATTGTCCAGGCGGACCTCTGGCGGGATGTGCATCCGGCGAACAGTTGGGCTGTGGCAAAACGTGATGTCCCCATTGCGCTCGAAATGATTAATCAGATCTTTGAAGGGGTGGCCGCCCGTTCGCCGGTGGATCTGTGGCCGTTTCGCAACACGACATGTTTTGAACTGTTGCCGGGACAGGAACCCTGTGCGCCGGACCATCCTGAATTCTATCAGCGGTATCACGAAGTCGGCAGTTATCCCGGAGCCGGCGATGAACTGAACGAGAAGGAAATCAACGTGATGATTTTCAAGACCATTGGGGGAAGCGCCACGCGGTTGTTGTAGGGTGATTATTTATGCCGTCTTGAAAAACGGCTGCAACCAGAGTGCCTGCGGTCCGTTATCGGCTTCAAACCGGATGTAGGGTTCATTTTCCGGAATCGAATAATCAAATTGCCGGCCCTGAGATTCGCGGAGTATCCGTCCGCCTGCTCCGATGAAACGACCTTGTACCGTTTCCCGTGTGGTCACCTGGATGATGTTGCCGTGGAGCTGTATCGTGTCCGCCAGGATGCCGGTGGAACCGTAACAGGCGCCCTGTTTGGCAGCGCGCACCACGGCCTCCGGTGTGATGGCATCAACGCAGACCATATTGAAGGCGTTGCTGAAATCGGCCGGTTCATGGAAATCGTCGTTGCAGTAACCCCACCAGTGGCAACCTGCCGTGAGCACCTGGTCCCATATATGCCGGTATTCCGGCCGATGTCCGGTTTCCAGCATGCGGGCAATGCCGTAATGTCCGTTGTGGATTTCAATGCCGTCCACAACGGACTTCAAAGACAGCAGGGTTTCCATGGGCCAATATTCACGCCCGGGGTGGGGGTCGGGATGGCAGATGAATCGGAGGCAATTCGTTGCGCCATCCAGGATCGTAGCGGTTGTGTCATGAAACTGGGGCGGGGGGACCCGTCCCCCCGCAATGACATAATTCGGGCCTGTACTGTGCTCATAACCTTCGAGCAGTATTTTGCCGGGGTATCTATTTTTAAACACCTCCAGGGGGGTGACATGGTTGTGGTCGGTAATGGCCAGAACATCGGTTGTCGATTCAAAATAGCGGCGAATTCCTTCAGCCAGGGGAACCGTTCCGCACAGGCTGTGTTCCGAGCTATGGGCGTGGAAGTTTGCGCGCAACCACGTGCCGTGATCAGGATAGGGATTTATATGCATGACGGGGCAATGTACCGAATGACGCATGAAATGTCACGATGGCAGCACGATGTCCGGCTGGCGGCCAAATCCCCTTATGGAAATTGTTCCGTCGTGCCATACGGATGCAATACCGAAGGCATTGTCGTCGGGGCCGGACCCGGTCACCATTGACGTCATGGTGATGTAGGGAATCCCGTCATGCACCACGGAAGTACCGGGATGGTAGTGTCCCTGAAAGACTGCCCGTATGTTGCCATGTGCGGCGAACAGGGAGCGAATCTCGTCTGCATTACGCAAGACGTGAGGATCGGGACGGTTGTTCACCGTTCGGGGTTCGATGTTTTCATGGCAGAAAACGATTACGGGACGGTTTCGGGCGGTATTCAACTCGTTGCGCAACCAGGCGAGTTCGTTGATTGCCATCCAGGCATTCGCCCAGTCCTGGTTTCCGGGAGCGAAATCCGACCCGTCGGCATTGAAGTTGCCGTCGAGAACCATGCAACGGACGGATTGAACATCGAAGGCAAAGAAGGACTGGCAAACGGGTGCCCCAATCCGTTCCAGGAAGTCCTGCTTGGTCATCCCGGAAAGGTCATGGTTTCCCAGGACGTGGGTCAAGCGCCCGTTGAAACGCGCCAGAATGGGCAGCAGGGCCTCCAAATGGCGTGCCTCGGCTCCCATGGATTCTGCTGCCGAGCGGTCGACCAAGTCACCCAGGTTGACAGTCCAATCAATTCCTTCCCGGTTTAAAATGGAAAGACAGTCCCTTATTTTTACGGGCGAACCGGCATGGTCGCGGTCCATCGTAGCGCCGGAAGCGGTGTGTGCATCGGTGAAAATGCCGAATTCAAGCAAAGGTTTCATACGGGATAAGTTTTCAGGATTTGAATGACCCATTCCGCAACTGCATGGTCAATTTCCGCAACGTTCTCCTGGAAAGCAGAAAGGACCCGGTTGCGGTCGAAAAGGCCATCCGGGACCAGGACGGGTGTCATTTTATAGGCAAATGACCCGGATTCTCCATCATCCACACCGTTATGTGCGAAGCCACCCTCCCGCATCCATGTGAGGGCATGTTCCGTACCGCACGATCGGTAGCATAATTGGAACCCGATCCGTTCCCCGTCCTTATCCCAAACGATAAGGTCCATGTGCGAGTCGGCAAACCAGCGTCGATGGGGTTCTCCGGAAATCTGCCGGGTGGTCGTGACTTCGTTCAACATGCGGATCAGGTGGTTCCCTTGAGTTGGTCGCAGGTGTTGAAGAATTCAAGGATGTTGTCCAGTGGAACTTCGGGTTCCAGGACGTGGGTGGGGGAGAGCATCAACCCGCCCTGTCGTGCGTCAAGGGTATCCGCCAGCTGATGCAGGACCTTTGCCATGTCGGCGGGGGTTCCGAACGGGAATGTGGTTTGGGTTCCGACGCATCCGTCGAATGCAAGATGTTTGCCGCAATGTTTGCGGACTGCGACGGGGTTCATGCATTCCGGTTGAACCGGGTTCAGGATGGTGATGCCGATCTCGATCAAGTCGGACAGGATGTCCCATACATTGCCGTCGGAATGGTACCAGACATGGATGTCAGGCTTGATGGCCCGTGCAGCCGCAATGACCTTGGCCCAACGGGGTTTCATCACGGATCGCCACAAGTCCGGTTGGAACATCATGGCGTTCTGGTTGGCCACGTCATCGCCTGTCATGATGCAGTCATAGCCGGCCCGTGCGGCGGCAACGGCGGTACGGATGTTGTTTTCACAGAACTTATCCAGCAGATATTCCGCCCAATCGCGCTGGGTCAGCAAGTCCATCAGGAACGGTTCATAACCGCGAACCTGCCAGGCGTTCTCGTACATGTGCCCGACAAAGATCGATGTATAATTTCCGGCGGCATGGGCCCGATTGGCCGCTTCGCGCATATGGTCGTCGAGCCACGTGGCGTTGTTGATGATGGGGTATCGTTCAAGTTCTTCAAAACGTTCGGCATTGATGAGTGGACTCAGATATTCGGTAAAATGATGGAATCCATGGGAAAGATGTCCGCATCCATTTCCATCGATGGTGAATCCATTTTGACCATGGACACGGCCGGGATGGTAGGGGGAATAGTCGGGGTATTGGAATCCCTCCGGCGGACGTAACGGGGAGCCATCCCCATTATCCATGTCAAAATACTGCCAGGGATCCTTCCCTAAACGTTGTTCCAGCGCCAGGCGAAGGCTTTCGATGAAATTGGCGCGGCGCGGGACACGATCGACCGCCTGGAAATTGGCAAATGCGAGAAAACGTTCACGTTTGGTCATTATCCATTCCTTTCAATAAATCCCCGATATCCCCGACGGGGAGATCATAGGTTACCATGGTTACGAATCAAGGCAAACGCGCGGTGTATGGAGGATTGCGCAGGTCCAGGGTCAAGGTGTTCTTATTCCTTCCGTGGCCACCGGTTGCGTGACTTGGGTGGATTCTTACATGCGTTTGGTGAAACGGCCACAAATACGCTTGATTCCCCGGCTTCATGTTCAAGGGCCCGGATCAGGGGTTCGGAAGCATCGACCTGGAAACGGCCCTCGGTGTCCATAAAAACCTTTTCACCCGTGGGATATTGCAGGCAGATCCATACCGGTATGGGGCCTGGATGCTGTGAAAGAATGTCATGCAAACGCTGAAGTCGTTCCGGTGTGAGTGAATTCACGGGCAGGTGAATACTGATTTTTTCCGTAAAATGTAGGGGGGCATCGTTCAGCGGATAGAGTTCCTCGGCGATCAGTTTCGGTTTGTCTTCTTTCTTGTCTACCGAGCCGCAGACCAGCAGGGCGGCATCGTCGGACAGCAGGGCTTTGTAGCGGTCGTAGGTGGAGGGAAACATCATGACGGTGACCGTCCCATCAAGATCCTCAAGTTCGACGATCGCCATGGGTTCTTTTTTTGCCTTGGTCACCGTGCGGCGGATGGCGGAGACGATTCCCCCCAGGCGGATCTGGTGTTGGTCATCGATGGCGGGCAATCCCTTGACGTCACTGGTCTGGTAGCGTTTAAGCAGGGCGGCGCATTGGGAAAGGGGGTGTCCGCTCAGGTAGATACCCAATAATTCCCGTTCCCCGGCCAGTACCTGGCTGGGATGCCAGGGTGGTACGTCGGGCAGGCGTTCCGGTGCATCCTGGGAGGTTCCCGTATCCAGCAGGTCAAAGAGCTGGCCTTGTCCGACGGCCTTGTCACGTTGTGCGGCAGATGCCTGGCCGAGGGCATAATCAATGGCATTGAACAACTGGGCGCGATGCGGGTTGATCGTATCAAAACCACCTGACCGGATCAGGCTTTCCAAGACCTTCTTGTTGACGGTTTGTCCGTCGAGACGGGAACAGAAATCCATCAGTCCCCGGAACGGTCCGTTCGTCTCCCGTTCCCGAACAATGGCCTCGGCAGCGCCTTCTCCGATGTTCTTAATGCCGGCTAGACCGAACCGGATGGTGTTCTGGTGTGGCAGGAATCGCACGACACTGTGATTCACGTCGGGGGGGAGTACCTGAAGCCCCATGGTGCTTGATTCCGCGACGAAGACCGGCAGTTTGTCGGCGTTGCCGATTTCACTGGAGATCGTTGCAGCCATGAATTCGGACGGGTAGTTGGCCTTCAGGTAGGCGGTTTGATAGGCGACAATGGCATACCCGGCACTGTGCGATTTGTTGAATCCATAACCCGCGAACTTGGCAATGTTCTCGAAAATATGATCCGCCTGGTCGGCTGGAATGCCCTTCTTTTTGCATCCGCCGACAAACTTGGCACGTTGTTTCTCCATGACTTCGGGTCGTTTTTTACCCATGGCCTTGCGCAGGATGTCGGCTTCGCCCATGGTATATCCCGCCAGGACATTCGCCGCCCGCATGACATCCTCCTGGTACAACATGATGCCGTAGGTTTCACCAAGAATGGCTTCGAGCTGGGGATGATCGTATTCGATGCGCATTTTCCCCGACTTACGCTTGACGTAATCGTCCAGCATGGCCATGGGACCCGGGCGATACAGTGCGATCATGGCGATCAGGTCTTCGATGCGGCTGATGCCGACGCGTCGAAGCAAATCACGCATGCCTGAACTTTCCAGCTGAAACACGCCAACCGTATCGCCCCGGCTGAGCAGATCATAGGCGGCTTTATCGTCCAGCGGCAGGTTGGCAAGGTCCACCTCGACCTGGTGGTTGCGCTTGATAAGCTCCACCGCTTCCTGGATGACCGTCAGGGTTCTTAACCCAAGGAAATCCATCTTGAGAAGACCGATTTTGCCGATCGGCTCCATCGCATACTGGGTGATGACCTGCTGTTGTTTATCCCGGGCAAGCGGGATGATATCGATCAAGGCGCTTTCGCCGATGACAACACCGGCGGCATGCGTACCAGGGTTCCGATAGAGTCCTTCCAGAACAAAGCCATAATCCAGAATGCGTTTACAATCGGGATCCTGGTGATAACATTTTTTAAAATCGTCGTTCTGGGCGAGGGCATCCTTGAGGGCAATCTTGGGGTCATCGGGCACCATCTTGGCCAGTTGATCACACTTGGCGAAGGGTATTTCAAGTGCGCGCCCGACATCCCGGATGACGGTTTTCGCGCCCAGCGAACCAAAGGTGATGATCTGGGCCACGTTTTCCCGGCCGTATTTGTTTTTGACGTATTCGATGACTTCTTCCCGGCGAGCCTGGCAGAAGTCGATATCGAAGTCCGGAGGTGAAATGCGTTCGACATTGAGAAATCGCTCAAAAATGAGGCCGTAGCGGAGCGGGTCAATCGCGGTAATGCCCAGTGCATAGGCCACGATACTGCCGCCACCGGACCCGCGCCCAGGTCCAACCGGGATCTTGTGGTCGTGTGCGAAATGAACGAAATCCCATACCACGAGAAAGTAATTGACGAATCCGGTCTTCTGGATGACTCCGAATTCATTCTCGAACCGGTCGATAATTTCTTTTTCCCTGGCCGTGGCCGGATGCAGCGGATTCTGTATGCCGTAGCGCTGTCGAAGACCTGCATGGCCCAGTTCGAGCAGATAGGAATCCTGGGTCTTTCCCTCCGGGACATGATATTTCGGGAAATGGTAGGCGCCGAAATCCAATTCCACGTTGCAACGTTCGGCAATTTCCGCCGTCCGCTCAACCGATCCGGGATAATCCCGGAATAGTTGCTGCATTTCAGCGTAAGATTTCAGGTAGAATTCATGCGTCTTGTAGCGCATCCTGCGCGGGTTGCTCATGACCGTCTGGGTTTGCATGCACAGCAGGACTTCATGGGCTTCGGCATCTTCCTTGCGCAGGTAATGGACATCGTTCGTGGCGACCAAGGGGATGCCGGTCCGGCGTGTCAGTTCAAGCATGTGCTGGTTTGCGGCCCGTTGTTCCTGAAGCCCGTGATCCTGAAGTTCGACGAAAAAGCGGTCCTTGCCGAATATTTCACCATACTCGGCAGCCAGGCGAACACCGGCTTCCAAGTCATTGACGGCCAGTTTACCGGCCACTTCACCCTTGAGGCAGGCGGATAAGCCGATCAGACCGGCATGGTACTTGTTGAGCAGTTCCCGATCGATACGGGGCTTGTAATAGAAGCCTTCGAGATGCGCCATGGAAACCAGGCGCACCAGGTTGAAATAACCGTTGATATCCTCGGCAAGCAACACCAGGTGATGGGTGGCACCCTGTTCTTCGCCTCCTTTGCGATCGAACCGGCTGCCCTCGGTGATATACACCTCGCACCCGATAATCGGCTTGATGCCGGCTTCATGTGCCGTTTCATAGAAATCGATGACGCCATACATGACGCCATGGTCCGTGATGGCAACCGCCGGCATATTGGCGGCTGCGACGGCTTCGATGAGCGGCTTGATCCGGCAGGCTCCATCCAGGAGGCTGTAACTGGTATGTACGTGCAAGTGGACAAAAGGGTGGGTGGGCTTCATGGACGGTCCCCGATCAGCCGGCCCTGAAAAGCCTTGTGGCTCAAGCATGCACGGATGTGTTGGTTGGTCGGCATCTGTTCCTCGAAAATCAATGGTCGGACTATAGCAGGAGATAACGCCTATGGCCATTCAGGATTCAAAATAAACCGAAACATCCCGGTACTCACCCATTTCATCGTCTGTATGAGGATTGATTACCAAGGTCAACGTGATATCGTCGGATGGTTGGAAGCGGACAGCTCCCGTTCATCTCTACAGGGATCTAATTGAACTGGTTCAGGCCGACAGGATTATGAATGCTATGCAAATGCACTCGCTCAAACACGCGGATGGCAAGACTTGTAACCATGAACTCGACAACATCGATCGTATCTGGTCGGGTCCGGTAAGGGGAATTGCGCAAACCCGCCTGTTTCGCCGTACCTTTACGATTCGCTGTGTGAAGGATTTGAAACAGGCCGGTATCGCCCTGTTTGCCGATTCCCTCTATCATCTCTGGATCAATGGACATTACCTTGGCAGGGGACCGTCTTTTTTCCATCCGCACCGACGTCCGGTTCAACGGTATGACATCCGTCCGTATCTGCGAACGGGTCGTAATGTGGCTGCCGTCCTGGTACATGCGCATGGGATCGCCTTGCATAACTATGTGCCATCCGGATGTCCCGGACTGGTGGCCCGGATTGATCTTTCGCTGACCGGAAATCGCACGGTGACCCTTCCGTCCGATGCATCCTGGCGTGTAAACAGCCAGACCGGATGGAGTGCCGACGCGCCCCGCCGGAGTTGGGCGATCGGTCACATTGAACATTTTCATGCGGATCTGCATCCGTTTGATTGGCAATCGGTTGGCTATGATGACGGTGGATGGTCCATGGTTTCCGTCTTACCAGCCTTTGGCAAGCAGCCGGGTGGCATCTACCTGGACGATCGTCTTCCCCGGCTTACGTATTGTTTCCAGCCTGCGGTTCGACGGCTTCGGGCCTGTAGCGTTAGCGGGAGCAACCGGCCGTATACCCTGGATCGTCAGCAACCGTGCCATGTGATCGGCAAGGGGTTGATGGAGGAATCCTGGGGGCGGGTGACGTATGCGCGCATCGGCCGGTTGAATGCCCGAACGGGAGGATTTCGCATGACCCGGATGCGGGCTGCCGAGGGGGTGGCGGTGGTGTTGGACCTTGGTGCGGAATACACGGGGAGCGTTCAATTTCGTATGCGATCCGACACGGGTGGAACCATCGATATCGGATGGGCGGAACGGATGGAGGGGAAGCGGCCGGAAGTACTGCGCAAGGGTAATTCTTATGTGGATTGTTTTGAGGCACGCCGTGGCGTTAACGCGTGGTTCCCGATCGCTTTCTCTGCCGGGCGATATCTGTTGCTCATATTCCGCGGGTTTGAGGGGACCGTTGAACTGACAAGGTTGGGAATGCTGGCCTCGGAGCCGGATCTCGATTGGTCGGGACGGTTTAACTGTTCCGATGCCCGCTTGAATGCCGTATGGGCCCTTTGTGAACGTACGGTGCGGATGGGAACCCAGGAAGGTTTGATGGATTGTCCCACACGGGAACAAGCCCCCTATGTGGGGGATGGTAATCCGGTTGCCCGCTGGATCGGACGCCTGACCGGCGATTATTCATACTGGAAGCACTTGATCCGTGAAACCTTTGCCGTGCAGTCCCCGGATGGCATGATCAAGACAACGACTTTTTCAGGACTTCCCAATGTCCTGCTTGACTATGCCTTGCTGGCGGTATGGTGGGTCGATGACTACGTGCAGGAAACCGGTGACATACAAACACTCCGTGACGTTCTGCCTGCCTGCCGTCGTCTACTTCGCTGGTATGAGCGTCATTGTGATGACCGGGGACTGTTTTCCTTCGACTGGGAACACCGGGGGACGGGTGGGGTGGTTCCGGCATCGAATCACCGGCATGGCCCTTCAACCGGATGGGTGCGTGATCCGTCGTCAGCAGCGGCTACCCTGCGCAACCCCCTGGTGAATGTCTTTATCGATCATCCCGGGTTGGGCTGGCACAACGCTGATGAGCCGGGGATTGATCGCCGGGGTGTCAATTCCGCCATGAATGCCCTGTTGGCCATGACCCTGCATGCCATGGCGGATATGCTTGCAACCTGCGGGGAATCCGGTGGGCATCGTTACCGGCAACACGCGGCACGACTTGGCCTTCAATGCAGGATCTTCTGGAACCGTAGAAAACAGGTTTATTCGGATGGGATCCGGAAGGGACGTCCGTTGCGACAGGTCAGTCAACAGACCAATGTCTGGAATGTCATGGCCGGTGTCGGTGGATTGGAACTTCGACGGGGACTCATGGACCGGATCGTCAATTCGGCCGATGCAACGATGGCTCGCTGTGGTCCCTATTTCGGGTTGTATGTGTTGCCGATGTTGGCGCACGTTGATCTGCATGCGACCGCCTTGGACTATCTGCGATCCCGTTGGGGGAACATGCTCGATCATGGCGCCACAACGACCTGGGAAACCTTTGCCGGTGATCATCTTGATTCGTATTGTCATCCCTGGTCGGCAGCTCCGGTGGATTATCTGCCGCGCCATGTAGCGGGAATCGGAGCCTTGGCGGCCGATTCCCGTCAGGTATGGATCCGGCCCCGGTTGGATCTGTTAACGTCATGTTCGACCCGGGTGATGACCGTGCAAGGCCCGATCACCCTGGCTTGGCGACGAACCCCGGGCGGCTACCGGCTTTCGGGCTTGGTGCCGGTGGGGGTACGTGCACGGATTATCCTTCCGGATGGCGAACCGTTTGAGAGGAAAGGTCGTTGGCAAATGCTTGTGCCGCTCAAATCCGGCCGCCCTTGAGGGTAACACGGTCGTCCGGATCAAGATGAACCCCGGATAACTTGCCATCCGAAAAAAGGATGATACAATCAGCAAATTTAAACATGCGTACCATGCACATCGAATTCAGCACACGAGGCAGGTGACAATATGAAATTCCTGGACGCCTTTTGCGGGATCGGTCCCTGGATGCACCGGGACCGTTTATTGCCGTACCAACCGCATGAGATCCTTGGACTCCTGGATCATTTCGGCATTGATCAGGCATTGGTACATAGTAATTTTTCCGCGGACGGTGGGAATGCAGAATGGGGAAACGAACGCTTAATCGACGCCTGCAACCAATCCGGAGGTCGATTCCTACCGTGCCTGAGCCTTCGCCCGAACCCGCATCGGGACGAATGCACCATGGATGGATACCTTGACCTGATGCGATCCTGCGGGAGCCGGAGCCTTTGGCTGGTCCCTTCGAATCTTGCGCTTTGGCCATGGTTCTTTGAGGACGTGGCCAACGCCTGTATCCGGCATCGCATTCCGGTCTTTTTCCACCGGGATATGACGAACCCCGAACAACTCCACCAATTCTGCCAGGCATTCCCCGGCTTGCGCATCGTTCTGGTCGGGGTGGGGTATGGCGATGACTGGTGGTTGTATCCCTTGTTGCGCCGTTTTGAGAATCTGCATGTCTGCCTGGGACATTTTTACATACCCTCTCATGGCCCCATGCGGTTTTTGGATCATTTTAAAGCCAATCGCCTGATATTTGGTTCCGGTCTGCCACATTTCTCGCCTGGAGGAATGGTTGCCCATCTGATGTATGCGGACATTTCCGGCGCGGATCGTGCCCTGATCGCAGGGAACACCATGGAACATTTATTGAACGAGGTGACGTTATGACGCGTCCGTTAATCGAATATGGTCGCCAGGGGATACCGGTGGATTTTCCGGTGTTTGACATGCATATGCATGTCGGATCGTTTGGAACGTCCAAAAGCCCGGACTTGTCAGTTCAAGTTGCCGAGATGGAACGTATCGGGATTCAATGGGCTGCGATAAGCGCCGTTGAAGGCCTGTATGGCGACATTCCTGGCGGCAACGATCTGGTGGCGGATGCCATGCGCCGTTATCCCAACCGCCTGATTGGCTACTGCCATGTCAGCGCCCAGTATCCGGATTTGATCGCACGGGAACTGGAACGATGTTTTTCCATCCCAGGATTCAAGGGGATCAAGGTCTACCAGACGGGTACGGATTATGATCATCCCCTGTATGATCCGGTATGGGAGTTTGCGCGTTCCCGCTGTCTGCCGGTCCTGGCCCACACCTGGGGCGGGAACTTGACCGGATTTGACCGGGCGGCTGCCCGTTTTCCGGACGTTGTGTTCATGGCGGCGCATTCGGGGAGTGGATTTGTTTATCAACCCTATATTGATGCCGCCAAGAAGACACTCAACCTTTACCTGGATCTGACCTATTCACGTGAACATACCAACATGATTGAACAGTTCGTGACCGAAATTGGTGCGGACCGGATTGTCTGGGGATCGGATGTGCCCACTTTTTCCATGTCGCAACAGCTTGGAAAAATTCTCTTTGCGCGGATATCCGATGATGACAAGCATCAGATTCTTTACCGGAATGCCGCCCGTTTGTTTCACGTGAAGGTTGGTTGATCATTCATGCCGCGTGAACTGTGGTGGGGCGGGTTGTCGATTCTTGCAGGGATTTGTTTTTCCCTCATGACGCTCGCCTACGAGGCAGGCCGCATGCGTCGGGTTGCACCCCCCCTGATTATTTTCAGTGTCGGAATCGTCGGAATGCTCGTCTTTGGATGTCGATGGGTGATGACAAGTCACGGCGCGCCGGCTTTTTCGAAGTGGGTTTTCCTGGGAGGGGTATTGGCCGGGCTGGCCCAGGGAGGGGCCGTGCAATTGATCGGGCCTGCCCGGCAACGGGGGCCCTTCACGCCGATCAACGCGGCACTCAATCTCATGTTTGTCCCCACCGCGTTGTATGCGGTGTTGTTTTTGCGACAACCATTGAATGGGTTGACCATGACGGGACTTTGCCTTGCTGCGGTCTGCGTGGTGGCCGGCAGTCAAACGACGCAGCAGCCGCCTACCACCGGGGCACTGCCTGACCACAAGACGCGTTGGAAAGCGTTGCAAGCCCGCCTTGAATATCTCGGGATACTTTGCCTGTTGATCGGAGCTGTGGGGGTGTCCGGCATCATCATGCAGGACCTGTCGGCCCGTCTGCTGGAACCTGGAATCACCTGGTTCGATCGTTTCCATGATTGTTTTTATTTTGCCCTGTACGGCGGGTTGATCATCCCCTGTGTCGGACCCTTTGTTCGTTTTATGAGGGCGGGTGTGTCGTTTGGTGATTTTGCATGGCTGGGGTTGTTGGCCGGGTTCGGGTCAACAGCGGGTTTCTTCCTGCTGGTATATGCCGCACGCTTGCCGGCCGGCATTGGTTTCGCCTCTGCCTGTGTCAGCACGATCCTAAGTGGTGCGGTGATATGCGCCCTACTGTTCGGGGAACCCCGGAACCGTGCCTGGTATGTAAGCGCGACCTGTGCCGTATTGGCGGTTCTGTGCTTCAACCTGCGTTTATAGGTTGTTGCGGGATCGAAGCAACCGGTTACCAGTAAATATACTTCTGGAAACGGGATCGGTCCGTGGGGGGTAACTGGGAAATATCCGGAATCACGTACCGGTTGTCAAAGGCGTCCAGCAGGACCTTCCCGGTCTCTCCGTAATCCTCGGCACGATCGTGTCGCCACGGCATGACAAACGACTCGATGCCGCGCTGGGTTTCGACTTCCAGAAAAAGCAGGCCGAATTCGTCGGAAATTTCAATGACGCGCTGGATGACCTGTTCGTAGTATTGGGAACGCAGGCTCTGTTTGACCAATATCTGTTGGTCGGCCGGGAATTGTGCCAGAGTCTCAATCACTCCGATTTCCTTGTCCTTGTCGTCAATGTCGGTGTAGTGGAGGGATATGAACTGATCGGGGTGTCGGATGGGGAAAAGGCGTTGTGCATAGACCGCCCGGTAGAGGGTGTCGCCCTTCACCATGCAGTGGAGGAGGGAAAAGGTTCCTTCGAATATCGACGTGGTCTCCGGTAAGAGCAACCGGATACCCTTGTCATATACCCGCGGTATGGAGGCAGGGGGTGTGGGAGTGGCCTCGGTCATGGCTACATCTCCAGTCGGGTTAATTCGGTCTGGATGCGGACCAGTTTCCGGTAGATGCCGTTATTGATCAGCATTAATTCCTCGTGGGTTCCCTGTTCGGCGATACGCCCCTCATCGAGGACGAGAATCCGATCCGAGTTCTTGAGGGTCGAGAGGCGATGGGCAATGGCGATGGTGGTGCGGCCTTTGGTGAGATCCGACAAGGCTCTCTGGATTTCCTGTTCGGATTCGGTGTCTACGGAACTGGTTGCCTCGTCCAGGATCAGGATGCGTGGTTCGCAGAGGAGGGCGCGTGCGATGCTGACCCGCTGGCGTTCGCCGCCGGACAAACCGGCGCCGTATTCGCCGAGTTTTGCATCATAGCCGCCCGCCCGCCGGCTGATGAAATCGTGGGCATTGGCGGCTTTGGCCGCATCGATGATATTGAGTGGGGGAGATCCAGGCCGGCCGTATGCGATGTTTTCGGCAATGGAACCGCGAAACAGAAACGGTTCCTGCAGAACCAGGCCGATTTGACCGCGTAGATCGTCCGGGTTGACTTTCCGGACATCCACGCCGTCAATGGAAATCGTTCCACGCTGGGTGTCGTAGAACCGGCAAAGCAGGTTTACCAACGTGGTTTTCCCCGAACCGCTTTTCCCTACAATGCCGATGAATTGGCCGGGTTCAATGGTAAAACTGATGCCTTTAAGGATGGGGGTGTAAGGATCATATCCAAACACGACATTCTTAAATTCAATCCGGCCCTGGATTGACGGAAGGTGGATCTGGTCGGTGGCGGTTGGGAGAACGGCGGAAGAGTCAAGGATCTCGAAAACCCGTTGTGCGGAGGAAATGAAACCGGTTACCCAGTTGGAAAACATGCTGAGTGATGAGATGGGGGCGTAAAACATGCCCAGGTAACCGAAGAAGGCCATCAAGGTGCCCAGGGTCATCTTGTCGCCGAGCACCTGGTTACCGCCCGAATACCACACAATCAGGCCGCCAAGCCCGAAGACAAAGCCCATGATCGGGTTGAATGTCGCGTGTCCGGATTCGAGTTTGCGGCGTGAACTCCTCGAGTGTTCGGCGCAACCGCTGAACCGTTTTTCCTCGCGGGCCTCCTGCCCAAAGGATTTGACCAGTCGGATTCCGGAAAGAAGGCCGGAGAGCAGTTGCGCCATTTTGCTTTGGCTTTCCCAGAACATGTAGTACCGCGGATAGATATGTTTCCAGA
The DNA here is from genome assembly GCA_001803315.1 of Lentisphaerae bacterium RIFOXYC12_FULL_60_16. GTDB lineage: Bacteria > Verrucomicrobiota > Kiritimatiellia > UBA8416 > YA12-FULL-60-10 > YA12-FULL-60-10. The sequence continues at coordinate 20,312 of MHBQ01000065.1, read as the reverse complement.
AGAAAATGGTGCCGATGACGACGAAAGGAATGGGTAGGAGGACCAGGAGCGCCAGGTGCCAGTTCATCAGGAACAGAACGGTTCCTATACCGAGCACCAGCATGAGGTTCAGGAGAAATCCCTGGGCGACCTGGCTGACGAAACTCTGGAAATAATCAACATCGTATAAAACCCGGCTCATCAGGGACCCGACCGAATGCCGGTTATAGTATTCAACACTCAAGTTCATCAGCTTATGTTGCAGCATTTCCCGCAGTTCACGGGTAATACGGGTCCCTACCGTACTGCTGGTCCGCCCGATGACGATATTGAGCAGACAGCGACTGCCGGATGCAATGATCAGTCCCAGGAGGATCATCGGCAGCCAATGCAGGTTGGTTTTGGGTGTGATCACCTTGTCGACGAGAACCCGGGTCAATTGGGGTGGAATCAGGTCGAGCAGGACGCCGGCAATCATGGTTGCCAGCAACAAAAGAATGGCTCCCCCGTAGGGGCGCATGAGGCCGAGCGATCGGGCAAAAACCCCGCGGTGTCCGCTGCAACGCGGACAGGGTGATTCTTTGCCCGCCAGGGGAAGTCCACAGTGATCACAGGTCCGGTCGCTTTTGCGGGTTAACGCATCGTCCTGCAAGGGTTCATGCTTGACCAGCCGTTCAATTTGACCGGCCGCACGACTGAAGGATTCCCGGCGGGCATTGCTATATCGGACGACGTTGACGTATAGGTTGTCAACCTGCACTTGAAGAAAGGCGCTTCCAACGGTCTGGAAACATCTTACTTTACCGATATGCGTAAATTCAAACGGTCCGGATAGTGGTTTGCCGTCGGTGGCGTCGGCGGAAAGTGTCAGGACCGTCGTGTGGGTAACCACCAGCCACACATCCCGAATGGATCCATCCAAAGCCAAGTCACTCGGAACACAGAACAGGCAGTTGTCCGCTGTTATTCCCAAGGCCTTGGCCTGGGATTCCAAACCGGCCGGAATCGTATGCGGCCGGATACTGGTAGGACTTACGCCCCTGTGTGACAATTTCATAGCATCAGGCACCGCAAGAACCACCAGCACCCGCACCATCAACCTTTCGGCGCGTACCATAGTGATGCCGCGTTTTGCGTCAAGTGTATTCAGTAAAAATCATCCGGGAGAAATGGAGACCATGGATCCCTTAACATGCCCTTGAGTTTCCTGTGACTTTGACTATATAATCGGCGGCTATGGTAGGGTGGTTCAAAAACAGGGTTTGAAGCATGTCAGAATCAAGCGTAGATGGAACTGCCGGTGAAAGCCGGGCCCGCTTAAAAGATGCGGAAGGGTTGGTTCGTGCCCTGGGGTTGATATTTAGCAATACCTACCTGTATGGCCCTAAACACGGGGTCACATTAAAGGCTCTGGATGATGGCTACCAACGGACCCAATCCGCCATGCGTGAGACCCTGGAGATCCAATTCAACATCACGGATGAGGGGGTGGTCGTCAATGGTGAATCCATTGAACTGAAGAACCCCCTGGCCCGTACCTTTGCCACCCACCTGATTGACCTGGAAGTGCCCAATTTTGTCATTGAACGAGGCCTTTCCCGTGAGGCTTATAACCAGTTGATGGAAGTGTTGAATGCCAAGCCTGAAGAACTGAGAGCCTTGGGCGGGTTTTCCAAGTTTATTGCCGATGCCGGTATCGGCGGGGTTCGTTCCCGACGTGTCACCATGCAACAAGTCGATGAGGATGAGACGGTCGTCGATCGTCAGGCGGTGGAGAATGCCTTTGCGGCGGGCATGGTGGAGGCTGGTGGTGGTGGGAATGATGGAGGGGGGAAGGGCGAAAGTGATTTGGCGAACGATTCCGCCAAAGGGGTTGAGACTATCCTGGCATTCTTGAAAGGTGAATTGGATGCTTCGGATCCCGCCCTGCAGTCCGGTTTGGAAGCGGTGCCGGATGCCAAGCGACTGGGGGAGCTGATTCTCCGCGCTGCGGAAGTTCGCCAGATGGCCCAGACTTCGGGTGGGGAAAATTTTTCCGATATTATCATTGGATGCCTGCGGCGGGTTCATGAAGGGTTAAGCAAACAACCCGGGGCCAAGACCCAAAAAGGGCGCAAAGCCATATCCAAAAGCCTGATGCTGATGGAGCGGGAAGTTCTTGATAAACTACGGAACATGGCGGGGACTACCTCGGAAGCGGAGCAGAAAGTTCATGATGTTGTCGAAGAACTGGTGGATGAACTGGCCATCGATTCCTTGACAACCGAATACCTTAAACGGCGTGAAGCGGTGGAAAGCAGTGAAAGCCGTATTCTCCGGTACCTGAAAAAGAAAGGGGGGGATCAACCCGAGGACTCGGAGATCAGGGAACGTCTGATGGAAGGCGGCTTGTCGGATACGGAGTGGAAGGAACTTTTGATCCGAAGCAAACCCGATGCATCAAATGCTCCTGCATCCGGAGCCGGTGCCGGACCCTCAATGGGCGGGGGCGGTGACGTTGCCGCCCTGGGCAATCTTGCCAACCTGCTGGTCGAATTGGAGAAGCGGGTTCAGACCATTGCCTCGGATGAAAAAGGGCAGGTGGCCGAACTGGCCAAGACCTTGGGGCAATCGGTTTCTGAAACGGCGACTGCAACCGAAGAAAAGCTGGCAACGCTGGGCAACGCCATCCGGCAGGATCAGGATACGGTTGATAAAATCGAGCAACAGGCCATTGATGCCGGAGCCGGGTTGCATATTCCCCGTCGCCGACTCTTCGCCATGTTGGCGGAAATTGCACAGGAATTGTGCCAGCCGTTGTCGGTTGTGAATTGCGCGGTCCAGATCATACACGCACAAAACATCGGTAAACTCGATGCCGACCAGTTGTCCCTGGTGGAACTGGCGCTGAAAAGCGGTGAGCGATTGCAAGTTCTGGTCGACAACTTGAAAACCATTTGCGGCATGCCGGACAACATGACACCCGATGCGGGTATTCAGGAAACCCTTTACGGGACGGGTTCCAAAGCGGGCGGGTTGTCAACATGACACCGGAATCGGATACATTCGGAAATGATGACTTCTCCAGAACCCAGCGTATCGATATCCATCCGGATTTTCTGGGCCAGTCGTTGGAGCGTAAGAAACGGCAAACCCATATCTTCCCGAAAGACGGGAACCAGCTTTCAGCTGCCCTTGCCTCCGGGATGGACACCGCGTTTTCTGGTGATTTCACGCGATTATTCCAGTGTCTGTATGATGCGGTCATTATGACCGATTATCGGGGACGCATACGCCTGTTTAATCGACGCGCCCAGGATTTCTTTCTCTGTGCCGGGAATGAACTGGAGGGGACGAGTGTCATCGATTTGATGTCGGGTGCCGACGACAGCATCCTGGAAGCCGTACTGGCCAATCTCGAGGATCATCGATTCACGTTGATCGAAGCGGTCTGCGTGCGACAGGACAAGTCCACCTTTCATTCGGAGATTGCCGTCAATAAATTCCAATTATCCGGTGATCTTCTGCTGGTGTTTTTTGTGCGGGATATTACCGTGCGAAAGCGCGCCCAGGAGGCTTTGGAGCAGGCTGTCAAGCGCCTTGAAGAACATGACCGGTCACGGTCGCAGTTTGTGTCCAATGTCTCGCATGAATTAAGAACGCCGCTAACGTCCATGATCTATGCCGTGCATAATTTATTGCGTGGTGTGGTCGGGCCGCTTCCTGACCGGGTCCGCCATTATATGGAAATGCTGGAAGGGGATTCACGTCGCCTGCTGGCAACGGTCAATGATATCCTGGACCTGCGGAAAATTGAAACAAACACGCTCACCCTTTCGCGTTCCAAAACCCCCCTGGTCCGTTTGGTTCGTCGTGCCTGTAATTCGCTTCGGGTACTTGCCGAACAAAAGGGTTTGGAATTTACCATCGAATCCGGTTCGGATGCCGGGGGATGGTTTGTAAATTGTGACCCGCTCAAAATGGAACGTGTCATACTCAATGTGGTTGGCAATGCCATAAAGTTCACTCCGCAGGGTAGCGGGCAGGTTGCGGTGCGGATCCAGCATTACCCAAATTGGGCGGGACATGTTCTGATAACGGTCCAGGATACCGGGATTGGGATACCTCCCGAAGCTGTTGACAAGGTCATGGATCGTTACTTCACGGTGGGTGAGCAACCTTCCGGATCCGGCCTGGGGCTGGCTATTTCGAAGGAAATCGTTCAACTGCACGGCGGAACCATTGAAATACAAAGCCCAGCCCCTGAATTGGATCACGGGACCATTGTATACATCAGCATGTCCCTGGTGGAATCTCCCGCCGTACTGGTTGTTGAAGATGAAACGGGTGTACGGGAGATTCTGGAAGCGCAATTGACCGGTCAGGGGTATCGGACCCAACCGGCCAGTACGGGTTTGGAGGCATTAGCCTGCCTGGAACGCGCCCGACCTGACGCCGTTATCCTGGATCTGGGATTGCCTGAAATGGACGGAACAGAAGTGATTCTGAAAATGAAAAGCGACAAGCGTTTCATGCGTATACCGATCATTGTGGTTACGGCCGGGAACGTCGGGAAGGCCCGCGCCCATATCCTCAACAGTTTCTCCATTCCGGCCTTGAGCAAGCCCTGGCAGGAATCCGCCTTGTTCGATAAACTGGAAGGTGCTTTTCTCGGTATGGCGACCTTGGTATGAACCCTGACAGCGGTTGAATATCGATCGTTTTTGGGATAAACGTTAAGCGATGAGGTGAAAGCATGGAAATGGAAAATAAACCCAAGCGTAAGATTCTTCTGGTGGATGATGATACCAGTCTGTTGGTGACCTTGAGCGATTTTCTGCGGTTTGAAGGATACGAGGTTACGACGGCAGACAGTGGTGAGCAGGGGTTAAAGAAACTGGCGCGATTTACGCCGGATCTCATTATCCTCGACATGAGCATGCCCGGCATGGGGGGGGTTGGGTTTCTCAAGGCAGTATCCAATGTTGATGGTAAGCCCAAGTATCCGATTTTGGTCTTAACGGCACGGGCAAATATGGCGGAATTTTTTGCCAATGTGGATGTTGAAGGTTTTATTGCCAAGCCATGCGATCCCAATGATCTCTTGATGGAGGTGGGAAGGATCATTTTCCTGCGCAGCGGAGCAGACGATGAGCCGTCGCCGGGTGCACGGGTAACCCGACGGAAAGTGCTCATCGGGGAAGATGACCGTGCGGTAAGCGAACAGCTTGCCACGGTTCTGGTATCCGAAGGGTATGTCGTGGAAAGGGTTTACAGTGGTCCTGAGGTCCTGGAAAAATCCATTGTGATGCGCCCGGATATCATTGTCCTGAAACTTGTGCTGGTCAACATGAATGGTGATGCCGTGGCTCAGGTTTTGAAGGAGATGCCAAACACCAAAACCATTCCAATCGTTTTATACGATGACAGCAATGTGCAGGTTGCCAGTACGAAATTTACGGATTCCGGAACCGGGATACGTAAATTTATCCGTGGCAACAGTGCGATTGCGGTGTTGGAGGCAGTACGCACCGTTTTGAATGATTAGGATGAGATCACTATGCGTTGTCCAAAATGCGGAAATCTCGAAGACAAGGTTATCGACAGTCGTTCAGCCCGAAACGGTGCAGTCATCCGCCGCCGGCGAAGTTGCATGCTGTGCGGCCAGCGTTTCACCACCTATGAAGAAGTGGTGAAGGCCAAGTTGAGGGTCGTGAAACGTGACGGCCGGCATGAGGCCCTGGATGCCCACAAGCTGGCAAACGGCCTGCACCGTGCCTGCGAAAAACGGCCCATCAGTGCCGAACAAATCGAAAAGATTGTTGACAGTATTATCGAGGAGTTGGAAAGCGAATACGAACGTGAAGTCTCCAGTGAAGCTATCGGGCGGAAGGTTATGGAACGATTGGAGAAACTCGACGAAGTAGCGTTTGTACGTTTCGCGTCCGTGTATCGTCGGTTCCGGGATGTCAACCAGTTCCTTAACGCTATCGAGGGACTGGTGGGGAAGGATGCTCCGGAAGCATGATATTGGACCCGGGGATCACCGTCGCCACCCGTCAGAGTCGTCTGGTGGCGCATTTGTCACATATCATCGAGTCGGCATGTGGTGATGAGTTTCTGGAGCCACATGCCATTGAACAGATGGCCGGTGCTGTCGAAGATTTCATTGAAGATGGACGTACGTCGTTTCTCGTGGATTCCGATCATGCCCTGGTGCTTGCATCGCGTGCCTTGGATTCAATGGGCCATGGTATGGCGGCGAAACGACTCTTGCTGCACGGGACGGGGTTGGTTCGTCCCACCGAGTGGATTGCCGCCGGTTCCGATGCGGTGTGGGTTCTGGACCTTCGTCGCATGACGGTGACTCAGGATGCGGGATTGGAACTGGTGTTTTTTGCCGGCCTGCGTTTGGTGTTGGAATCCATGGCGGAAGTCTGGGACCCCGAACAGGGCCGGGGGGTGTTGGGATTGTTGCATGTCTGTTCGACCGCCCAATTACTGATGGGAACAGACGTGCCGCAACAGGTTATACCCGTGGCGGGCGAAATGGTCGATCATTGTGGTCAGCTTTTGACACGGATCGGTGAACAACGGAAGTGGCGGTCAGTCCCGCGGGTGATGAACCTGGATATGCTGTAGGATTTATTGCGGGTATTTTCGATGACACATCCCATGACACGACGTGGATTTTTATGGCGGTTTATCATGGCGCTTCCCGTGAGCTGTGGGCTGATCCCGACCACCCAGGCGGCAGTTGCCAAACGTTTGTTGCCACCGATTGATGTGGACTATGCAAAGGAGGGGCTGGTTGTCAGCCCTCGTGCAAACTGGACCACCATGGTGCCGCGACCGTGGCGGATGCGGGAGGCTGGCGGATTTGACCGTATCACGGTTCACCACACCGCGGGCGAAGTGCCGGTACAGCCGCTTGCCGAACCCAAGGTGATTGAAGCACTCAATAGTATTCTTCAGGATCACTGGCAACGTCAGTATGGCGACATCGGTTATCATTTCCTGCTGGATCGGGCCGGGCGCATATGGGAATGCCGGTCCCTGGTTTATGAGGGAGCCCATGTCGTCGACCAGAATGAGCGGAATATCGGTGTGGTCCTGCTTGGTAATTATGAAATTCAGGAACCGACCGGTGAGCAGGTCGGGTCCCTGATGAAACTGCTGGGGCTGCTTCGACGCACCTTTGATATCAAACTGCATCGCATATATGGTCATCGTGACCTTGGCCAGAGCCTCTGCCCGGGTCGCCGGCTTTATCCTTTGATCGAACAACTGAAATCGTAACCAACGCCCGTAAGGAATGATCATGATATCTGAATCACGTATCCGGCAGGAATTGAAACAGGTTTTGGAACAAACAACGCTAACCGGCATGGGACAACGTGAACAAGGAAAGGTCCGTGATTCCTATAAACAGCCGGGACGTCGGATATTGATTGCAACCGACCGGATTTCCGCCTTTGACTGCATACTGGGAACCATTCCATTTAAGGGGCAGGTGTTGACTCAAATGGCGGCCTTCTGGTTCGAGCAGACTGCTGATATTGTGCCGAATCACGTACTGTCGGTTCCTGATCCCAATGTCATGGTGGTTGCGGAGTGCGCACAATTGCCGCTGGAGTTGATCGTGCGGGGATATATCACCGGCGTCACCACCACGTCAGCATGGTACAATTACGAACGGGGAGTCCGTGATTTTTGCGGGAACCGACTGGCCGAAGGTCTTCGCAAAGACCAGAAACTCAACCAGCCAATCCTGACGCCAACCACCAAGCATGAAAAGCATGACCGTCCGATTTCACGGGCGGAGGCCATAGCGGACGGGTTGATAGATCCGGTGACTTTTGATGCGGCCGCCGATATTTGCTTTAAATTATACCAACGCGGTGTCGAAATCGCGGCCCGCCGTGGATTGATCTTTGTCGACACCAAGTATGAATTGGGAAAGTTGAACGGAAAGTTGGTCGTTTCGGATGAGATCAATACCCCGGACTCTTCCCGGTTCTGGTTCGCCGATACCTACCGGTCCCTGTTTGAACAAGGCAAGGACCAACGCAAGCTCGACAAGGAATATGTGCGGGAATGGCTGGCGGACCGTGGATTCCGCGGTGAAGGGAAACCGCCCCTACTTCCGGACGATGTCAGGATTGAAGCTGCCCGGCGTTATATTCAGGCCTATGAACTTATCACTGGACGGGAGTTTGTGGTCGACGACGAACCGGTTCAAAAACGTATTGAACGCAACTTGCAATCCTACCGAGCGTGATCAAGCGTATTACCACCGGAGATTGAGCTTGCCCAACCGTTTGGCAAGTTCACCGATCACCCGGTCATCGTCGGATATTCCCGCGGATTCAAAGGTGGCGGAAAATCGGAGATAGCGGCCGGCATCATCCCAGGGAACGGTTGAAATCAAACATTCACGAATCAGATGTTGCGAGGCATCCTCGGCGGTATGAAACAAGGTGGGGCCAGCGGCTGTTGGAGCTTCAACGTACAAGTAGAAGGTACCGCCCGGCATGGTGGCACGGAATCCAACCGATTGTAACGCCTTTACCATCTTATGCAGGCGTTGTTCGTAATGTGCCTTGATTGCATCGGACAGGTCCCGGTTGGCAATGCCGGCACAGGCCGCCACCTGGATGGCTTTGAACTGACCGGAATCGATGTTGTCCTTCACCTCTGCATAAGCCTGGACAACCCGTGATGATCCGGCGACAAACCCCAGGCGCCATCCGGTCATATTGTAACTCTTACTCATGGAATGCAGTTCGATGGCGCAAGCTTTGCCGCCGGGGCGGCTGAGAATAGAAAGACCGGGACTTCCGTATATCAGCGTTGCATAGGCGGCATCCTGTACAATGAGGACGTTATGAGCCTGGGCAAAGGCAATCAGCCGGTCGAAAAAGGCTTCCGATGGGGGTGCGCCGGTGGGGTTGTTCGGGTAATTGACATAGATCAGTTTGGCCCGTCGGGCGATATCGCCCGATATTGAATCCAAATCCGGATAGAATGCATTCGCTTTCAACAGGGGTAATTTCACGACTTCACCACCCAGGTATCGGGTGTGCGTGGCAAGCACGGGATAACCGGGAACGGTAACCAGACTTACGTCGCCGGGGTTGATAAAACACATTGGTAACATGGCCAGGGCTGGTTTTGATCCAATGCTGTGGTTGATTTCCGTGTCGGGGTCGATGTTTCGCACCTTGAAGAAGGTTTCGAGATAACGGGCCGCCGCCTGTCTGAATTCGGTAATTCCATTATCCGAATAGCCGCGGTTTGCCGGATCATCGACCGCCTGTTTGAGTGCGGAACGAATGGTATCGGGTGCCATCTGGTCGGGTTCACCAACCCCAAAATCAAGCAATTCGATGCCTGGATTCTGTTGTCGGGCGGCTGCTTTTGCACGTTTGATCTTCTCAAACTTGTAAATCGTTGTATCGGTTCCGAAATGTTTACCACCGATACGATCTGCAAAAAGATCCTGTACTTCCATGGTTAATCTCCCGTTCCGGACTTCTCCGGCTGTTGCTTATGCGGAACCTGAATGATTGGATCCAACACCCAACGTTTATTGAACCAAAACCATTGCTCGGGATGTTCGCGTATTGCCTGATCCATGATTTTCAATACACCGGCGGTCATTCTTCGGATATCCGTCTCATTGTCCAGCGATTTGTCGGGTAGGATCGGTTGATGGACCTCGATCCGGTGGCGTGTCCAACCGTCACGAATACAGATGCATGGATATATCGGGACATTTGCCAGACGGGCAAACAACGCCATTCCGCGGCGAACATTTGCGATACCGCCGAGGAATGGCACTTCGATTTCAGGCTCGGGGCACCGCAGGTCGGGCATGATGGCCAGTGATTTGCCATGGCGTAGCTGGCGGATAACGGTGCGCATCATATCGGAACCCCGGATAAGCGTCTCAACACCGAATCGAAGCCGCAGGGTAAAACTATATTGTGCGACCAAAGCGTTATGCTGGGGGGCACTGATTGTGAACAGCGGCATAACGGCATGATGAAATAAACCGGCGGCCAGTTCCCAGGAGCCCATGTGGGGTGTGGCCAGGATGATTCCCGTGTGGTTGGTTGATGGACGGGGGATTTCAGGCAGGACATTCAACGTGCCGAATCGTTGAAGCAACAGGTCGTCGGACAGGGGCTCTGCACGTAAAAGATCAACCAGATTGAAATGCATGTTCCGCAATGATATCCAGGCCACTTGCCGGGCTTCTGCAGGGGTCATGGTGTTGCCAAGAACCGACAGAATACGGGCCGTCGCCACATGAACCCGTGATCGTGCAAGCATAAACATAATGCGTGCAATCGCACCCGCAAGCGCAAGGGCCTGTCGATAGGGAAGTTTACGGCATACCGATTCAATGAATCGCAGCGCCTGGTATTCAACCCGATGGCGAAAACGGACCGGTTTCATGGATTTCGCTTTCTGCGAATCATGCGTAGCAGGGGACTTCGTTCCATGCTGATTGCTTTGACTGGACAGACTTCATGACAACAACAACATCCGATACAACGGGAAGGGGTCAAGGTCGGGACCTGTCGATCCGCTGTTGTCAGCGCCTGCATGGGACAGGCCGCTACACATTGGAGACACCGGATACAGGTTGAGGCGGCAATGGCGGGCCGCAACCAAAAGTAAGGAGCGACCAGTTTCACCAGAAAGCGCGGGATAAAACGTAGTAGAAAGGAAGGGGGAATCTGGCAGGGGCGCGGGTCAAGTCGCGGTGTATCACCCCGTATGTCGAACGCATCGACGGAGGAACATGACGGAGAAGGTAACCGGTCCTTGAACAGGTAGGGAACTGAACCAAGGGGAATCTTGAGCAGGGCACAAAGGAATGCGTCAAGCTGGAAAGCATCCCGTCCGGCAGCAAGAAACCCCCAGGCGCGGGGGGTACCACCGGAGGGGCCATTACCTTCCATGCCTACGATACCATCCAGAATGGTTACAGCCGGTGGAATGCGATCATGTATCCGTGCGAGGAGGCGGGCGAAACTAAAAGGATCGGGATGTTGTTTGTGTAGATGCGTTTTCTGGTAGCCCGGAATGGTTCCATACAGATTCTTGACGGCACCTGTCAGCGTCATGAATACATGGGTTTTAACCTTTGGAATATTAATTAAAACGTCGGCTTCCAGTATCGGTTTGGCGATTGTAAATGAACCTTCCGCATCGTCGAACCGTACGGATCCAGCCTGTTCCAGATTGATCAGGTCAACCTGCTCGGTTTCCGCCAGTGCTTTCATCCCTGTCTTTTCCCATACCCGTTCCAGTTTGACCGCCGCGGCAGGGCTGTCGGCAATCCGAGGTATGCCGCCTTGCCGGCGTACCAAACGGATCACGGCCTGCACCAGTGCGGGGTGGGTGGTAATGGCCTGATCCGGATGTCGGTCCGATAGAAGATTGGGTTTCAGGATTACGGTTTGACCGGATTTAACAAAAGCAGCCATGCCGCCCAGGGGTTCCAGAAGCGATTCCAGAACCGGCGCCAAGTCGGCGGTATATTCCCGGCAATGACGAAAGGCGATGGGCTGTGGGTTGGGGGGCGTCCGGATCATGAGGAATAGGGTTTGCGGCAAGGGAAGTAACCGGCAATCCGGAGGCTGACGCATGTGGCCTTGGCCCTTTGCAAGGCAGACCGGACGTGTGGATTGGATGGGGAACCTTCCACGTCAACCAGAAATGCATACTCCCGTGGACAACCCCGAATGGGGCGTGACAATATCCGACTAAGATTCACGGACTCATCGCGGAATGTTTCGAGAAACGTGCAAAGGCTGCCGGGTCGGTTTGGTAAATGGGCAACGAGCGTCATTTTGGTTCCCGGCCGCTTTGGCGGAGCCATGGGTGTTCGTGCGGTCAGGACCAGAAAGGTTGTCAGGTTGGGGACATCGGCTTCCACCGGGAAATGCAGGACGGACAGGGCATGCAGTGCCGCTAATGTGCGATTTCCAAGCGCTGCCGCATGAGGGTCTTGGGCGGCCTTTTCGGCAGCCTGGGCGGTACTTGTGGTGAGATGCTTGCCTACCCCCGGCATATGCTTGCGTATCCATGCGGCACAGTGATCCAGGGGGGCAAAATGTGAATACAAGGTCCGGATCGTGTTACCACGATGTCCCAGAAGCGCCAGACGTACATTCAGACTTAATTCCTCATGTATCCAGACACGGGGGCGGTGTGCAATCAAAATGTCTACGGTCTCATGGATGGCTCCACCGGATGAGTTTTCGATGGGTACCACACCGAGATGTCCAGGATGGCGTGCGACATGACGGCACACATCCGTAATGGCGGGGAAAGGGAGGTAGGTTGAATGTTTACCGAATCGTTTGCGTGCGATCAATTCCGAATAGGTGCCTTCCGGCCCGAAATATGCAATATGGTCCATATTTTTCCGATCTTGCCTTGCACACAAATGCCCAAGATGGTAACAGGGGATACGGTTATCGGAAAGCCAAAATTCCCGGAACCGTGTCACACCGGTTATTTATGCCCGACGGAACCATAGTTTCATCTGAAAAACAGGTTGCTCAATCCCGCAGGATGCAGGTCCTTGGAGTGCGGGAACACGATCTGGTTGAGACCTTTATCCTGGGATCAGGGAAAGGGGGACAGAAAGTCAACAAGACCGCCTCATGTGTCGATCTGCTGCATCGCCCCAGCGGAATACGGGTGAAATGCCAGGCAACCCGTTCCCGTGCCTTAAACCGATTTATGGCGCGTCGTGCCTTGTGTGATCGTTTGACTGAGCGTTTGCAGGGGATAAAGTCCGAACGTGAACGTGAGGTCTCCCGTATCCGGCGGCAGAAACGCCGGCGTTCACGACGCCAGAAGGAGCGGATGCTGGCCGACAAGCGTCATCATGCGGCTGTCAAGCAGGGACGTGTCCGGACGGACTGGACGCGGGATGGTGCCTGATCTGTTGCGACTCGGGCTTGACTCGGTACGCACGCGTTGTTATGTTTCTTTCCATAGAAACAAAGGGATGGCTTCATGACGGACGAAATTCAGGCATTCTGCGGGGTTCGGGATCGCAAGACCATGCGACGTTTATTTGCCGAACTCTTCACACCAGCCGAATGCCGGGATATTGCCTTGCGTTGGCGCCTGATGGGATTGTTGGCGGGTGGTGTGTCACAACGTGCCATCGCCCACAACCTCGGTGTAAGTCTGTGTAAGATTACCCGTGGTGCTAAAGTATTACGTAATCCCGGTTCGATTACGGGACGGTTGCTCAATGCCGGAAAGTTGAAACGGAACCTGAAACGGAGGATGCGTCATGGATGAAGATGTGAAGGTTTGTTTAACCGAGCGGGAAATTCCCCGCAAATGGTATAATATCCAGGCAGATCTTCCGCATCCTCTTCCGCCTCCGCTCGGCAAGGATGGGAAACCCATTGGACCTGAAGCCCTGGCCCCTGTGTTTCCGATGAACCTTATCGAGCAGGAAGTCAGCACGAAACGATGGCATGCCATCCCGGAACCGATCCTGGAAGTCTACCGGTTATGGCGACCGAGTCCCTTGCGTCGGGCTCGTCGCCTCGAGAAGGCCCTCAAAACGCCGGCAAAAATTTATTACAAAGATGAGAGTGTATCACCCCCCGGCAGTCATAAGGCGAATACGGCGGTGGCCCAGGCTTATTACAACCGTGAATTTGGAATAAAGCGGCTTGCCACTGAAACGGGTGCCGGACAATGGGGATGTGCCCTCTCTCTGGGATGCAAGTTGATGGGGTTGGAATGCAAGGTTTACATGGTGCGGATCAGTTTTGATCAGAAGCCTTTCCGTAAAATGATGATGCGGATGTGGGGTGGGCAATGTGTCGCCAGTCCTTCCATGGAAACCCAGGCCGGCCGAACGATTCTTCAGCAACAACCCAACACTCCCGGCAGTTTGGCGATAGCGATCAGTGAAGCGATTGAGGATGCGGTCACGTCAAAGGACACCCGCTATGCGCTGGGCAGCGTGTTGAATCATGTCCTGATGCACCAGACGGTGATTGGCCTGGAAACCCAGAAGCAAATGAAGAAGATCGGATTATATCCGGATGTGGTCATCGGGTGCGCAGGAGGCGGATCGAATTTCGCCGGGATGGCGTTCCCGTTCGTCGCGGATCGGATTCATGGTAAATCGGTCCGAATTCTGGCTGTGGAACCGGCGGCATGTCCGACTTTGACCCGTGGTCCTTTTGCCTACGATTCCGGTGATGTCGCGATGATGACACCGCTGCTGGCGATGCATACGCTGGGGCACGCCTTTGTCCCGGCTCCGATCCATGCCGGCGGACTGCGTTATCATGGCATGGCGCCCCTGGTTTCGCATGTTCTCCGGGAGGGGTTGATCGAAGCCGCCGCGTTGCCGCAGACGGAGTGTTACGAAGCCGCGATGCTGTTTGCCAACACGGAGGGATTCATTCCAGCGCCCGAAACCTCGCACGCCATCGCCGCCGCGATTCGCGAAGCCAAACGGGCCACGGAGGAAGGAAAAGAACGTATCATCCTGTTCAATTATTCCGGGCATGGTCTTATGGATCTGAACGGATATGAAGCCTACCTGAACGGAAAATTAACGGATTACGAGTTGCCTGATCAGGAACTTCAAACCTCATTGAAGTGCTTGGAAGGATTGCCGAAACCCCCGCCATTGCAGGGCTGAAGCGCATTTTATTTCGCCTTGGATCGAGGAAAACAACGGCGAATATCGACGTACGATTCGATATTCGTGATTCAAGCGTTGACAGGCGCGACCGGACCAGATAACGTTCCTTATTCGATTGCGGGGTGGAGCAGCCCGGTAGCTCGTCAGGCTCATAACCTGAAGGTCGTTGGTTCAAATCCAACCCCCGCTACCAATTTGAGGGCCGGAACGCTTGTTTCGGCCTTTTCTTTTTGAAGGTCGTTGGTTCTCTGCCGGAGGCAGATCCGCCTCTGGCGGAAAATCCAACCCCCGCTACGCCTGTCAGTAAATACCGGCTTTCCCTTTTTGAAACTGCCGGCGACTGAGGTTCGTTTTGACATGGCATGGACCCGGCCACGCATTCACAACGAATCGATCCTGACGGGGCAGTGGTGGAACTCCAGGTTGCGCCGGGTATGATCATCGCCCGCGCATAGATAAACATGAATGGTATCATCGGGAAGCAACAGGTTGGCTCGCTCGGCCCATTCAATTGCCACAACCTGGTGATCACCTTCGAAATATTCTTCAAGCCCGATATCCAGGGATTGTCGGGTGGTGTTCATGCGGTATAAATCCGCATGAATGAGTGGTCGATCGGCAGCATACTCACGGATCAAGGTGAATGTCGGACTGGTTACTGGCCGGCGGATGCCCAGTCCGTCTGCCAACCCCTGTACAAAACAGGTCTTTCCGGTTCCAAGGTCGCCATGCAACGCAAGAATGAGCCTGCCTGGACAGGATCGCACCAAGGCGGTTGCAAGCCGCCGGGTCGCCTGAACGGAATCCGTGGATATTTTTTGAATCTCAGCCGCCATGTTGAAAGTGATCGTATCCTTCCGCTTTGCATGCTTGGATAGACCCGTCGGCCATCTGTAAGCATACCAGGCCCGCATCCATCGAGGCGGTTCCAATCCGGGTCAGGGGGCATAATCCAGCATGTGACCACGCGGATTGAAACGCCAGGGTTCGCTTCGCTGGAACGGTAAACAATAATTCAAAATCCTCACCATCATACAAAGCGTGGTCAATGGCCGTCGGATATGGGACGGTTTTCCGCAACTCCTGACGAAGCGGCAGGTCATCCGCCCGGATTAGAAATCCAACGTTGCTCATGATCGCCAGGTGGCTGGCGTCAATGGCGAGCCCGTCACTGATGTCGATCATCGACGTGGCCCATTCACGCAGGAAACGGCCTTCCGCCATACGCGGTTCAAAATCCAGATGATGCCCGGACCGACTTCCGCCCAACCGTCCGGTGACCCAGAGTCCGTCACCCACCTGTGCGCCGGACCGTCGAATAAAGCGGCCGGTTGGGACGCTACCGGTGAGGAACACATGAATTTCAAGCTGGGAAGCATGCGCGGTATCACCGCCGACAATGGCGACCTGATGTTTCGCCGCCAGCGCATTAATGCCGGAATACAGATCGTCCACGCAGACCAATTCGACATCCGGCGGAATGACGAGATCAATGAGCGCCCACCGCGGTTCGCCACCCATGGCGGCAATATCGCTTAATGCACGTGCCAGCGCCTTGTGACCAATACGCTGGTAGGCGGTTCCTGTATCAAAGTTAACGCCTTCGATGACGGCATCACTGGTTAAAAGCCAGTCATGGGCACCACCGGTTGATACCACGGCACAATCGTCGCCAACGCCTTCCACGACATCCGGACGAGTCGGCAGGGCTGCAGACATATGCTTAATCCAGTTACGTTCACCCAAATGGTTGAGGGTAATCATGAAGGTCAGGATAGAAGCGGTGAAAGGTGTTGTCGTAATTCGGCGTCAATATGACGTTCCCGGTATGCGGTCATGCGTTCATTCTGCCGGTTGATAACGGCTTCACGAAGGGGTCCGGGTCGACAGAGTGCGCTCAAGGTCTCTGCGATCCATTCGAATCGCTTTTCCCGCACCAGAATACCGCTGTGCTGGAGCGTTTCAGGAACTGCGGCAGCAGCATATGCCAGAACCGGAACCTTGAAAAGCATGCTCTCAAGCAGGGGTATGCAGAATCCTTCATGTTCGCTCATGCAGAGAAATGCGTCGGCTACCTGATAGCATGCGGTCAATTCAGAGAGGGGAATGGATCCGGCAATATGAACCCGGTTCAATGCAAGGTCGCGAATGCGGGTTTGAAGGAGATGGTAATACCGTTCCGTTCCAGCATAGGAACCGACGAGTATCAACCGTGAATCAGGATCCATGGTCTTCGTATAATAATAATAAGCGGTGATTACATCCTCGATGCATTTGTTGGGTACCATACGGCCCACAAACAGGATATTACGGCGACCGTCCCTGAATCGTCGCAACGTGGCGCGATCAGGTGCGGTTTGCAGGCTCTTGAAATCCAATACCAGTGGAAGAATGGCGACGTCACGGTAACCG
The DNA here is from genome assembly GCA_001803315.1 of Lentisphaerae bacterium RIFOXYC12_FULL_60_16. Taxonomy (GTDB): domain Bacteria; phylum Verrucomicrobiota; class Kiritimatiellia; order UBA8416; family YA12-FULL-60-10; genus YA12-FULL-60-10. Next base: position 3,232 of record MHBQ01000065.1, on the reverse strand, counting down.
ATGGACTCGAGTTCACGTGCATTAAAGGCGCTGTCGGCCAACACACAATCCGCTACACCCGCCAAATCGGCGGCTTGTTGTCGTCCCAAGGCCAGTTGCCTGGCCATGGGTGGATTGACCGCTTCAAAATAGCTGGACGGTGTAATATTATGGTAAAGTATAACTTTTCGGCATGGCAGCTCGGCAAACCGTCGATTGGCCGGGGATCCGATGGAAAGATGCAGTATGGCGATATCCGACGGTTTTATGCGATCTGACAATGCCGACAAATCGAGCGATTCATTGCGGAGTTGAGGGAGAATCCGTTTCTGTTCACAAAACAAATGGCCGGGCATGCCCCAACGGGTAAAAATTCCGGAGAGTGTACGTGCCTCATTGCTAATGGCATCGCCATTTGCGAATCCTGCGAGAAGTTGATGGATGGCGGGCATGGTTAGTGTGAGGGGATGGGTGTTCCGTGATCGAGCATTTTCAGCTGAAGGGGTTTGTTGTCTGCATTCAGCCGCAAACTGGTCGTCCAGGCTTCCGCGGCCTGTTTGGTGTCTCCCCGGGCGAGATGGATATCCCCCAGATGTTCCAGAATGGTCGCGTCGTTGGGAAGCTTTTCGGAGGCCTTAATGATGATTTCAAGTGCTTCAGAATATTTTCCTTGCCGGTAGAAAATCCAGCCCAAGGTGTCAAGATAGGCGCCGTTATCGGGATCCAAATCGAGAGCCCGCTTGACATAGCGTTCGGCCAGTTCCAGGGCTCTGTTTTGTTCCGCCCACATATAGGCGAGATAGTTTAATGCTTGGTGGTGGTTGGGATAGATGGAGAGGCACTCTTCAAAGACCATTTCCGCCTCGTTAAATCGATGCATACGTTCAAGCACGGAACCATGTAACAGATAAAATCCGGCAGACAACCTTTCGCCTTCGGATGATTTTACCTGTTCTATGATTGTGTTCAGAAAAGGCAGGGCATTCTCATGTTCCTGTTGCACGTGATGGGTATATGCCATGGCGAAAAGAATGGCGGGATTGTCCGGGAAACGTTTCAACCCCTGCTGCAGGGTTTGTATTCCATGAGCACTGTCAGGGCTTTGCACTTCCTGCAATTCAGCCAGTCGCAAGTACGCTTCAGGCGTTGAAGTCGCCAGACCAATGGCCTTGGTGTATTGTTGTGCTGCTTCATCCGGTCGATTAATCGATTCATATAATTCACCAACCAGGAGGTGGAAGCGTTCTCGTTGAGCAGGTGCATATTCCGCCATCAATAGAAATAAAGGTATGGCACGTTCGATTTGCTCCTGTTCGACCAATAGGCGTCCCTGATCAAAGCAGAAGGCAACAATGGGAGGCATAACCTCCGGAATCTTTATGCCCCGCAGCAAGACCTTGACGGCGGCATGATCGTCATGTTTGCTGAGATATAATCCGGCCAAGGAGGTGTAGACCGGTGTCTGCATCGCGTCGAGTTTCAATGAACGATTATAGGCGGCTATGGCGTCATTGGTTTGCCCGGCGAGTTGGCTGGCCGATCCAAAATCGGCCCAAGCCGCGGCATTTTCCGGGTTATATGTGCAGGCTTTTCGGAAATATTCCAGAGCACGTTCTGGTTGTTGGTGTTGTAACAGCGCCCGTGCGGTGTGACTGGTCAACCGGTGTGATTCAGTATCCTGGGCATATGCTTTTTCAAACGCAACCAATGTGGATACGTGGCCACGCCCCACGGTGTTCTCGTAAATCAGTCCCTGTGTATAGTGAGCGAGTGCGGTCGCAAACCGGCATTCTGCCTGGGAAAGCGCCACCGTTGGAGGCAGGGGGTGCCGGTCAGTAGAAACTGACCGACACGCAGTAATCGCCAAGCACAGCCCGAGTATGCCACTATAACCCGTGCGTATACACAATCCCGACAACCTCTGAAGGCGGTTTTCTGACACACAGACATTTCCCGATCGATGAACCGGTCTTAATAACCCGGAACCTTGACCGATGTTTTGGTATAGTGTGTTGATCGCGAACAGCCGTCCTTGATCCCGGCATGCCCGGGACCAAGGCGCTGCCTACTTGTTCTTATGCCGATTCGCCTTTTGGCGTTTCCGGTATTTGTGCTTGGACATTTTCTTCAGGCGTTTCTTCTTGATTGAACCCATGTCGGATTCTCCTTTCCTAATCAGGGGATGATTTTGTTCAAAGGAATTTCAATAATGCCTTCTGCACCGGCCGTTTTAAGCCGGGGAATGATCTCTCGTACGACGGATTCATCCACCACCGATTCGACAGCGACCCAACCCGTGGTGTCCAAGGTGCTTACCGTTGGCGCATGCAACGAGGGCAATACCTGTGTAATGCGTTTCACGGCAGCATTCCTGCAATTCATCTTCAGCAGCACCTTGGTTTCCGCCGACAAGGCTCCTTTGAGCAGCATGGCGATCTGGGCAATTTTTGAATGTTTCCATGAATTCTTCCATGCGGTTTTGTTGGCAATGAAGCGGGTCGTGGATTCCAGCACCGTTTCCACAATTCGCAAATTGTGGGCCCGCAGGGATGATCCGGTCTCGGTCAGTTCGACAATTGCATCCACAAGATCCGGGACCTTGACTTCGGTTGCACCCCAGGAAAATTCAACTTCTGCCTTGATATGGTTTGTTTGCAGGAAACGTCGAGTGAGCCCTACGGCTTCGGTCGCGATCCGTTTTCCGTTAAGATCGGATATTTTCCGGATGGAAGATTTTTCCGGCACGGCAATAACCCAGCGGACCGGGCGGAGCCCCTGTTTGGCGTACATTAATTCCGCAACTTCATGAACCTTGGAACCGTTTTCCATTATCCAGTCATAACCCGTAATCCCCGCATCCAGCATACCCAGTTCCACATATCTGCTGATTTCCTGGGCCCGAATCAATTTGGCTTCGATCGTGGGGTCATCAACCGTGGGGATGTAGGAACGGGAACTGACGGAAATATTGAACCCCGCTTTTTTTAACATGGAAAAGGTTGCATCCTGAAGACTCCCTTTTGGAAGTCCGAGTACTAACTTCTTCGTCATTTCCTTTTTCCTTATGATTCCGCGTTTGAAGGACCTGAATTCGGTAAGTCCGGGTTGAATACTAGCGATCGTTTGGGCTGTCGTCCAGCGCGAAGGGGGACAAGCAGCGGTTCCAAATACTGGTAAGGAAGAGGCTGGATTGAGCGAGGGAAGCAAAAGGGATTGAGACGAGGGCATATCGAGGAGGCCGTGCGCGGAGCGT
>MHBQ01000064.1 GCA_001803315.1 Lentisphaerae bacterium RIFOXYC12_FULL_60_16 | reverse complement strand
GCAGCGCGGTCCAACCCCTGATCGCGTAAATCCTTGAGTTGCACGGCAACCTGCTTGACCCGATATGGTTGAGTTTTATTGTGTGTCCCTGAGTTTTTTGTCCCTGAGTTTTTCTTGTACAGGCCATACTCAGCATAGAGGTACGCGCTGGCGCGCGCCCCCCAGCGGCGACGTTGGCAGACTTGATATGACAGCTTGTTCGTGGTAGCTTCTCTGATGACGGAGGTGAGTAGCATGGTACTTGTTCAAGCAAGAGTCTTGGATTCCACGCATTTGGAACTGGCCAGACCCATTGCAACCGGCTGCGGCGGCAACGTGTTCGTGGTGGTCACCGAATCGACAAACGCGGACCCCGAGAGGCATCAGTGGCTTGACGGCTCATCGGAGTCGTTGCGTAGCGCATACGGCGATTCTGAACCGGAATACACCGCTTCGATGGTCCGTGAGACCAACCCAGGTTACGGAGCATGAAGGAAGGAGACGTCATCCTGACACCGCTGCCTCAGGCAGACGGCGCAACGAAAAGTCGCCCAGCGCTCCTGCTTCGGGAACTACCGCCCTTTGGAGATTACCTCGCCTGCGGCATCAGCACCCAACTTCATCGGGCGGTACCGGAATTCGACGACATCATCTCGAAGGACGACACGGACTTCACGGATTCCGGTCTCCTTTCAAGTTCCGTCATTCGACTCGGCTTCCTTGCCGTCTTGCCGAATCAGAGAATTGTTGGAACGATTGGCCAAGTCGCGTCTGATCGACACACACGCCTTCTGAAGACACTCAGCAAGCATCTGGTCGCCAATCTGGAAGAATCTGCCAACAAGGCAATTGACAGCGACAAGGAATAGCCACGCTTCGCACGGCCAATCCTTGTGCGTCATTGCATGCGTTGGCCGGAAAAACGAAACCGGAGAACACGACGGACACATAAGGGTCTCTATGAGCCGGGATGTCACGATTGCCTGTTATTATTTTCCGAATTACCACCCGACGGATCCCCGGAACAACCGGATCAAGGGCCACGGGTGGTCGGAGTGGGAACTGGTCAAGCAGGCACAGCCCCGTTTCCCGGGACATCAGCAGCCCAACCTACCCCTGTGGGGATACAGGATACGACCATGGAATTGACTGACCTGGGATTCGATCGCTGGTTTGAAACGCAGGCCGCCCCGCTCCTGCAACCGGGACAATGCCTGGCCCGCGTCACGGCCGTCGACCGGGGTGCATGCCTCATCCGCAATCAGGAGGCAGAGACCTATGCGGAACTCGCGGGCAAGTTCCGTTTCGCGGTTGAGACGGCCGTTGACCGGCCCTGCGTGGGAGACTGGGTGTGCGTGCAGTGCCACGCATCGGGCGGGCCCGCCATCATTCATGGCGTGGTCCCGCGAAAGACGTTCTTGCGCCGGAAGTGTCCCGGCAAGACGGTGGATTTCCAGATGATCGCCACGAATATCGACATCGCCTTCCACCTTGCATTTCAAGACCGGTTCGGGCAGGTTTTGCGGCATGAAACGTTTTCCTATCGGGTTCTGGAATTACACCGACATCGAACAGCACCCCGTGAACCATCAGGCTGAGGCCTGCGTGAAGGACTGGGCAGAGGCCGGCATGACCCTGGCTATGAGTCCGAATTACGGTTCCACACCCGGCCATGTAAAACGGATGGGTGCCATTCTCGACGCTGCCGCTGCGGCCGATATCCGTGTCATCCTGGGACATAACGCAGGCTATTGGCCGACCCTTACCGATCACGGTGAGGCCGCCTACCGCCGTACCTTCACCAAAGCGGTCAAGGAACTGGGCCATCATCCCGCGGTGTTCGGTTTTCACGTCGGCGATGAACCCGGCGCCGCCCAGTTTGCCGACGCCTGCAAAGCCCAGCGTATTCAGAAGGAACTGGCCCCCGGCCTCTCGCCCTTCCTGAATCTTCTGCCGATGTACCAGGGAATCGCCTCGCGCATCGGGTACCAGAGCTGGGATCGCTATCTCGACGACTACGTCGCTTTCGCCCAACCGCCGCTCCTGTGCTACGATTGCTATGCCCAGATGAATCCCGACCCCGACAGCGATGCCGCGGGATATTGGGGATGGCAGATGTATTTCGACAATCTCTGGACCTTCTGGCAGGCCGGCCGGCGCCACCACCTGGATTACTGGACAACCCTGTTGTCGACGGGTCACTTCCGGTATCGTTGCCCCACCGAAAACGATCTGCGCTGGCAGGTCAACACCGCCGTGGCCAGCGGCGCCAAGGGGTTGCTGTGGTTTTTCCTCTACATGCGGGAACCTCAGGACAACTATCGTGTCGCCCCCATCGACGAGCATTGGGAACGCAGCGAAACCTACGAATGGCTCAGCCGCGTATGCCGGACCTTCCTGAAGTGGCATGCTCCGGTCCTGTTGGAATCGGAACTTGTCACCGCCTGCCATGTTGGAAAGTCCTGGGGGCCCTGGCCGAAATTCGATGGGACGGGACGGGTGGTCCAGGCCCAGTCATCGACCGGAACCCCGTTGATCCTTTCCCAGTTCAAGCATGCCGGCGGCGCGGATTACCTATGCGTGGTGAACAATTCCCAAACCCTGAACACCTATGCCGAATTGGTGGTACGCGGGAACCATCCCAAGCTTCACCGCGTCGGCTGGCAGGGTAGTGAGACTTCGTTGATAGATTCCACCGGACAGGGCGCCGAGCATGGAAGCGATTACATCACGATCCGCCGCTGGCTCGCTCCCGGTCAAATGGAGATGTTCCGCATCGACGAGGCTTGACCGGCAAGATGGCCACGATCACTGCGCCAACCCGGTGTTCCCGCTTGCCTTTGGATGCAGGTCGCGTAACATGGTTTCACTAAAGGAGAATTTCTCATGACCAAACTTCAGTGGAATACCCCACCGGCAATGCAAATCGATCCGGCCAAACCCTGTCACGCGACGATTGAAACCAGCCGGGGCAATATCGAATTGGAACTCTTTGCCCAACACGCCCCGAAAACCGTGAATAACTTCGTTTTCCTGGCGAAACAAAAATTTTATGACGGGGTGGTGTTCCACCGGGTCATCGCCAACTTCATGGTGCAGACCGGGGACCCCACGGGCACCGGGCGGGGTGGACCGGGATATCGGTTCGAAGATGAATTCAAAGGGAATCCACTCAAGCATGAGCGTTGCGTGATTTCGATGGCCAACGCCGGACCGGGCACCAACGGGAGCCAGTTCTTCATCACCCACAGTCCCCAGCCCCATCTCGACGGAAAACATACGGTTTTCGGAAAGGTCACCACCGGCCAGTCCGTTGTGGATGCCATCCGTCAAGGCGACATCATGACCCGGATCACCATCCAGGACGGGGTCTAACCGGGTCACCGGAAGACCATGGCAGGTTCCATGCAGATGGCGGAAGCCGTATTCGGTTTGGCGGGTGGTTTGGCGTTCTTCCTCTATGGGATCACGCTGCTGGCGGAAGGGCTCAGGGAAACCGCCACCCAGCAGTTGCGGCGTTTGACCGCCACCCTCACCCGATCCCCGCTGGCGGCATTCGGCATCGGCGCCCTGCTGACCGTCTTTCTTCAATCCTCCAGCGCCGCCACCGTCATGGTGGTCAGCTTCATCGATGCGGGGTTGTTGTCGTTATGGCAGTCGGGCGGAATCATCCTGGGATGCGGCCTGGGATCCACGTTGACGGCCCATCTCATCACCTTCCGCCTGTTTGAAATAATGGCCTTGCCGATCGTTGCGGTGGGGGCCGGCCTGCACCTGTTTGGCGGAACCCGGACCACCCGGCACATCGGTCAGTGCGTGCTGGGATTCGGACTGTTGTTCTTCGGGTTCGTGCTGATGAAAAACGCCGTCCAGCACTGGCAGGACACATCCATCCGTTCCTGGTTCCTGATGCTGGCCGAGCCATCCCTTCGTAACCGCCTGCTGGGTATGCTGGTGGCAACCATGGCCACGGCCATCGTTCAATCCTCGGCCGCCACCATCGGGATCATCATGGCGCTTGCTGGTCAGGGAGCCATCACCAGCCTGGATGCCGCCATTCCGCTGGCCATCGGTTGCAATATCGGCACCACGGCCACCGCTCTGCTGGCGTCCATCGGGCGAAGCGGCATGGCCCGGCGCGCATCCGTCTTCTATCTGGTATTCCGCATCCTCGCGGGGTTGCTTGTCCTGGCATGTCAATCCTGGTTTGTACAAGCCATCCCCCATTTATCCGACAACCTGGTGCGTCAGATCGCGCTTTTCCACACCCTGGAGAATGCGCTCACCGGGCTTCTGTTCCTGCCGGTGTCACGCCCGCTGATGCGGCTGGTGGCGTGGATCGTACCGGCACGGGAGGGCCTCACCCCGGCCCCGCTGCATATCGATTTCAGTCGTCGGGCACCACCTGCCGAAGCATGTCAGCAGGCCTTCAGGGAAGTGGTGCGGGTACTCGGTATCGTGCGGGGTATGGCATCCGATTCCGTGCAAGGGGTCCTGCGGCGTGACGCCCGGTTGCTGGAATCGGTCCTGCACTGCGAAATGGTGGTGGACACCCTGCACACCACCATCACCCGCTTTCTCCTGACACTCGGCGACGATGTTCCACCGGATATTCATCCCGGCCCCGCCGCGCTCGTGCAGGCGGTCCATCATGCCGAACGGGTGGGCGATCACGCCGAGAACCTGGTGGAACTGGCGCGTCTGAAAATCTCCGGGGAACCGGCCCTTCCGCCGATCCTCCAAACGACCCTTGCCGGTCTCGGGCACCAACTGGACGAACTCGCCGGGCTCGTCGAACAGGCCCTGCAGGCCAATGATGCCGGCCGGATCGCCGCCATTGATGCGGCCGGCAACACGGTGAAGGAACAATGCATCGAGGAACTCTGGCGGTGCCGGGTCGCGGTGACATCCGGATTGCATACGGCCCTGGCGGGGACCTTGTTTGAAGACATCGTGGCAAACCTGCAGAGTTCCGGATCGCACCTGCGTAAGATGGCCCATGCCATCTTCGGGTATCCGCCTCCCGAGGAAAACAAACGCCCCGCAGGATAACATCCCGCAGGGCGTCTTCGATCTCCGGTTGATGGCGGCGATTACTCGGCTGCTTTACTTTCCGGCACCATGGCTTCCACCGGAGCCGGCTCATCCGATTCCGCCGGCTTGGCGGGAGCGACAGGTTTGGCAGGCATTGCTTTCACCGGAGCGGGCTCATCTGATTCCGCCGGCTTGGCGGGGGCGACAGGTTTGGCAGGCGTTGGTTGTACCGGAGCGGGCTCATCCGACTTGTCCCCTGATGCCGGAGCGAAATCATCCTTGGCAGCTTCCTTCGGGGTTTCTTTTACCAGCTTGCGGGCATCCGGGTTCGGCTTGAGGTAGACAAACCATTCCCCCCCCGCCAGCTTCATGTCAACGGCCACGGATATATCCTTCTTGTCCTTGCCGTCGCCCTCAATCGTGCAAACTGCTTTGCCGCGGGTCTTCGACTTGCTCAATTCCACGTCCACGGACCAGTCGTCGGCGCCGGCAACCCGGGCCCGCATGTCCGGCCAGTTCTCGTAGAGGGCCGTCACGTCATTATCATCCACGAACTGGGTGGCACTGGTGTAGTCGTCATCGATCAGATCACGGAAAAACGCCTTGGCGATGACCTTCGCGCGGCCTCTTTCCTTGTTGCACCCACAGGCCAACATCATCAGGCACAAACCAACCGCCGACCAGACCCATCGTTGCTTGAACATCGTAATCCCCCTTATGCGAAACGTCTTGAAAGCTGCAACGCCGCATCATACATAAGCTGGCGTTCCTGACAATGCTTTAACTTCCCCTTGGAGCCATTTGGAGACGGGGCGACCTCGCCCCGTTCCCTTCCCAATCTAGACCAAATTCAGACCGGCCCGAGGTCCAGGCTTCGTGCGGACACTTCGCTCCGGCACGCGGGCCGGCTCCGGCCAGACCAGGCCCGGGGCAGAGGTTCCCTCACAGCTTACCCGGCGAAAAACGCTCGTGCATACCATGCTCGTCGAGGAACGGATCGCCCAATGCGTCGAGACGGGACTGCAATCGGGCCGCCAGTTCCACGCGGATTGCCCCGGCGGAAGCGTCGTCGGCGAGATTCTTCTGCTGGTAGGGATCCGCCTCGTTGTCAAACACCAGCCAGGGTTTGCGGTCCACCGACTCCGCATAGGTATAACGCCCGGTGCGAAGCCCCCGCCATTCCGGAACCGGAAAATCGTTCCGGAAAAGGTAGGGATGATACAGGGCCATGAAGGCGGCATCCGGCGCCGGAGCATTGGGTTCACCCCGGAGCAGAGGCGTACAGTTCAGACCCTGCACCGTGGCCGGGATTTCCCATCCGGCCAGACCACACAGGGTGGGAAACAGGTCAACCGATCCGATCGGGGCATTCACCCGGCGCGATTGCGCAAGTCCGGCCGGATACCGGATCAAAAGGGGTATGCCGGCAGATTCCTCGTACGGGACACATTTGTAGAGTAATCCCTGGCTCCAGAGCATATCACCATGGTCCGCGGTGAAAACGACAATCGTGTTATCGGCCTGCCCCATGGCATCCAGTTTGTCGAGCAGGCGTCCCATCATGTCGTCGAGGGAGGTTACCATCGCATAGAAATCACGGGTGGTATGGCGTTGAGCCCAGGCCGGGTCCAGACTCTCCTTCGGCACCGGGCGGCAATTCGGACGATACTGGAGGTTAATTCCCTCGTAGCGGTCCTGGTATCGTTTCGGAACGAACTCGTAGGAATTATGGGGAGGACCGAAGGACAACGTCAGGAAAAACGGCCGGTTATCCTCCCGGTTACGATCCATGAAGTCCAACGCCAGGTCCGTTTGCACTTCGGGCTCGTAACCGGTCCGGCATACCAACTGCGGAGACTCATTCAGATAGTAACGCGGCTTGAAATACTCATGGTGACAATTATATACGGCCCAGTATCCGTCAAACCCAAGCCGACGCGGTCCTGGCGGAATGAAGGCATCACGTGAAGCTCCATCCATGTGCCATTTGCCGATATATCCCGTGCGGTATCCGGCCGCCGTGGCAACGGTGGCCAGCGTGGGCAGATCCGTCCGCACCTGGGTATCGTTGAATAACAGGCGGTGCGTGGTGGGATAGGTGCCGGTAAACATCGTGGCCCGGTTCGGACTACAAATCGGGCAATTCGAAATGTGCCGTGTGCAGAACACCCCGGTTTCAGAAAGGCGGTCAAGGTTCGGCGTGATGATGTCCGGGGTGCCGGCACACCGCATGTGATGCCCCCCCATCTGATCCGCAAAAACAAACAGGATATTCGGCTGCTTTGGCATGGTTTCAGGGCATCCTTTCGCGGTCGAGACCATATACGATTCACTGGTTGCCAACAAGCCATGATCTTTCCGGATTTCCAGGCAACCCCTTGACCAAACTCCATTTCTCTACCGCCTGTTTGCTCCCGTACTCTGCCGACTCGGACAACCCGAAAAGCCAGGCACAAAACCCTGATTATCATGTATCGAGATCACGGAACGGCCGGACAGCGGTTCCAAATAACGAAATTTTCGGGTTGAACGGGAGGCTGTAAAGCGCGAGAGG
>MHBQ01000063.1:21460-38600 GCA_001803315.1 Lentisphaerae bacterium RIFOXYC12_FULL_60_16 | reverse complement strand
ATCCCTTTTGCTTCCCTCGCTCAATCCAGCCTCTTCCTTACCAGTATTTGGAACCGCTGGATGCTCCCGTTCGTGCTCGCCCGCAAGGACTGGAACGGCTACACTTACCGGCGGATCATCCAGTTCCTCGGCCTCTGCCACGAACACCACCTGATCGACGACACCCTCGTGACACTGGACCAGTGATCCGTGGCCCGCTCACGGATCCACATAACGCCCGGCTTCATCGCGACGCGACAGGATCGGATCCTTGACGGGCCACCAGATCCCGATCTCTGGAACCGGTTCCGATCGGACAACGTGAACGATATCCATTGCCGGTGGTGGGCCGACTCCGGCCGGTTGTTCACAAGAACCACGTCATTCGGGTCAGGGCTCGTCATTCGCCATTGTGAGCAGTCGCATCGCTGCAAATATTATGCCTGTCTCAATTCCATATTATCATTTATAATGGTTTTTTGCGTAATTTCTTTAAGGACTCGAGATGATGGTCTTGGAAACGTTTCTTACCGTGATCGTTGCCTTGGGGCCGGCTGGATACGATGTGCGGGGATGGTACCTTTCCCCCGAACAGATGGCCGTCACCAGTGGGGTTGTGGTTCATGCCGAGATTGTCGACATCCATACGACGCAGATCGTCTCCAGGGTCTACACCGATGTCATGTGCCGGGTTCTGGATGCGATATACGGGGATATGGATGGATTCGTTCTCACGGTCAGGCAACCCGGCGGCACCTACGGGGATATTACGACCTGGGCCGGTCCCATGCCCGATTGGCACGCCGGTGAGGAGTGGATCCTGGCCCTGTCTCCCGTGTCGGGGGGTGGTTGGACGGTTTACGGGATCAAGCAGGGCGCGTTTCAAATCGTCAACGGGGTAGCCACGCGGGATTTTGCCGGGATTACCTTTCTCGTCGATCCACCGGATTCCGTGAAAGACGGGCGGGAATCCATCCCGGTCCCGGAATTGAAACAGCGTTTCAGGCGTGTCCATGAAAATCCGAAAGGGATTGACGCCGACACAAAGCCGGATCGGGTGCATACGGGTGCTTCAAGCCGGACTTCAGATCCGGAAAGCGGGTCCACCGTGACGGAGCAGGGTCGGGAGGGGAGTGGGATGATTCACGCGGTTGCCGTATTGCTTGTGCTGATGTTCTTTCTTGTGTTGCCAAGGGTCCGTAAACGATGAAACGGGTGACGATCGTGTTGGTTCTGCTTGCCTTGACGCAGGCTGTCCCGGGGGCGCTGCGGAACTACTGGTATCCGGACGGGTCCCGGAACGGCCTCTACTGGGACCCTTCATACAGCGCGACAACGCAGTATTTCGCCGACGGCAAGCTCGAAGTCCACTTCGTGACGCAGGGAAACTACGCAATCCCGTCAAATTCATATCTGCAGGCCATGCTTCATGCCTTCCAGACCTGGGAGGATGTTACGAACATGTCCCTGGGTTTTGTCCGGGGAACGAACATCGTGACCGACGCCCTGCCGGGTTCCGAAGCGAAGTTCTCGGTCGGTTTTACCGATGGTTCCGGCAACACGCAGTGGGGCGGAAACATCGGCGGGTCCGTGGGGTTATCCTCCTACTCATACTATCTGTCGGGACGAATGGCGGATACGGACCTCTGCCTGAATGATTACTCCGCGGCATGGTCGGTGGATGGCAGCATCGGGAATGATGTCGAGAACGTCACGTTGCATGAAATCGGGCACTGTATCGGCCTGGCGCATTCGCCGGATTCGCTGGCCGAGATGAGTTACGTCGGCGGATGGTTTGGCAGTGGGGACGGGTGGGGTAATGGTTCCGGTAATATCGCGGGGCGACGCGTTTCGCTGGATGATCAGATGGGCGGGACCGCCATTTATCCAACGGCTTCCGCCACCAGCCAGGTCGGACGATTGACCGGAACCATCACCGTCAACGGGACCAATGTCCACCTGGGGCACATGGCGCTCTACACGACCAACGACATCCTCGTGACGACCACGGTATCGCAATTTGGCAAGTACCGGTTCGAGGGCCTGCCGGCCGGCGCCTATGGGTTGCGTGCTTATCCCTGTTTGACGAACGGCGTGCCCGACAACCTCCACCAGAAGTTCGGAACCTTCCCGACGGACTATGAGAGTGGAACGAGCCCGACGCATTTCCTCAGCACCTTCAGCGGGGATGTGTCCAATCTGGTCATTACGGCGGGCGGAACACTCACGCAGCATGTCGCGGTGGCCGCAGGCTATCCATCCATGCGGGTCCGGTATTCGACCTGCGGCTCCCTGGGCCGGTCACACGTGTTCCGGCTGCGGCAGGGAAGCACGAAGCGGATTAGCGTCGCGGGAACCAACCTGCCCGTGCATGCGGGGGCGCTTGCGGAGTTGTCGATTCGCGGGGGCGGTGTCACGACGAGCAACCTGGTGTTCGGAACGTTCGCCGGCCATCGGGAAATCGAGTTCGACGTGAACCTTGCCACAAACGCACGTCTGGGAGGACGGCCGCTGGTGATTCGCAACACGAATTACCCGGGTGAGCGGTATCTCGTCTTTGGATTCGTCGATGTTTTCGATGAACCGACGGTGACGCTGTGCCTGGGAAGTAATCCCCCCGTTGCCCGCTTTGTCAACAAGCAGGCCCAAGGGGTCGTTATGGCCCAGTTCGCACTGATCGTATCGCAGCAGGACCGTGCCAGGCTCCGTTCCGTATCGATCGGGCATGTTGGTACCGGCGATCCCGCGGCCGTGGACCGGGTTATTGTTTGTCGCGATATGAATGGCAATGGAGCCGCGGACGGTGGTGACTTGTTCCTGGCGACGAACCAGTTCTCCGGGTCCACCGCGGTCATCCCCTGGATTCATACCCTGGATGCCGCCGCCAGCAGTCAGTTCCTGGCGATTTACGATTTCTCGGGCAGTGCATCCGGAGGGAAGGCCTTCTCGGCTGTGGTCGCCACGAACCAGGTGGAACTCGCCGGTCTCAACGGAGCCCGCCGGATATTTGTCACCGGAGGCACCGTGACCGGAGCAACGGTGACCGTCAACATGCCGGCCACTGGCGCGCTTTTCCAGTTCCAGTGAATTGGTCACCGACCCTGCTACCGTGAGACCAGGCTACCGGCCAACCCATCCTGCTTCCTGCGCGGCACGGCCCATCGACGGGTCGGCCTCTGCCACGAACACAACCTGATCGACGATACGCTCGTGACACTGGACCCGTAATCCTCGACCCGCTCACGGATCCACATAGCGCCCGGCTTCATCGCGACGCGACAGGATCGGATCCTTGACGGGCCACCAGATCCCGATCTCCGGATCGTCCCATCGCAACGTAAACTGCCCGCGGGGATTGTAGTAGCTGGTCTGCTTGTAGTGATAAATCACCGAGTCGCTCATGGCGACAAACCCGTTGGCGAACCGGGGCGGAACCAAAACCTGGAGTCGGTTCCGATCGGACAACGTGAACGATATCCATTGCCGGTACTGGGCCGACTCCGGCTGGTTGTTCACAAGAACCATGTAAAACTTACCGTACAGGCAGGAAATCAGTTTCCACGTCTCGGCATCGCCATGCATGCCCCGTAACACATGACGGGTCGAGACCGAAATGTCATCCTGGATGAACTTCTGGGGAATGCCTTTCTCCCGGTACAGGTCCTCGTTGTACGTTTCAACATATTCCCCGCGATGATCCTCAAACACATCCAGCTTGACCAACAACACGCCGTCCATCCGGGTCTTTTCCACCTTCATGTTATCCCGCCTTCCCATGTGACGGAATTTCCATCCCTGGACCTCCGCCGGTTTGCCTGAAAAAATGCTTCCGCCCGACCGAAAGATTCCGGGGTTCCAATATCAATGAAATCCCCGCTGCAACGGAATCCGCGCAAACGACGGCCGGCCAGTACCGGCAACAGGTCCTTTTCCAGCGAGTTCCCGGCGCCGGGGCCCATCGATTCCAATAATCTTCTCGAAAAAAGATAGATGCCCGCGTTTATAAATCCCGACCCTTCCCGGACGGATTTCTCCTGGAAGGCAACCACGTGGTCATCCGCATCCAGGACCACCCGTCCATACCGGCGGGTATCCGCCACTTCCGTCACCACCATCGACGGCGCCGCCTGCCCGGCAGCATGCCACCGGAGGTAATGGTCCAGACCGACATCAAGGTACGAATCGCCGTTCATAACCAAAACCATTTCCGAATCCACAAGCGGCAAGGCGTTAAGGACCGCCCCACCGGTCCCCAACGGTGTTGTCTCCATCGAATAACGCAACGCCAGCCCCCGGAACGAAGCTCCGAATACCTCAACCACCCGATCCGCCAGGTACCCTACACAAATCGTCACGTTGCGAAATCCGGCGTCAGCCAGTTGATCCAGGATATGGGAAAGAAACGGCCGGCCCCCCACCGGCGCCAGCACTTTCGGACGGTCACCCACAACCGGGCGTAACCGCAGTCCCATACCACCCGCCAGGATGACCGCCGTGACGTCGGCCGGCAGGTGGGATTTATTATGTGGCATACAGGATGACATGGGAACCCAGGGTCTCGATACGGAACGGCACCAGCAAAAGATTACCGAGCGCAGCCTTCACGGCCGGCTGTTGTTCCGGGGTCACAAACAGCAACATGAACCCACCGCCACCGGCGCCGCACAGTTTCCCCCCCAGGGCGCCGGCCCGTAACGCCGCATCGTAAATGGCATCCATTTCAGGGTTGGTGATATGGCTGCTCAACCCGCGTTTCAGCAACCAGGACTCATGCAACAGTCTCCCGAAATCCGCATACGAATCCGGACTACCCATCAGGATATTCAAAGCCTCATCCACCATCTGCTTCATGGTATCCATTTCACGCAGCCGCTTCGGCAGGGTCCGGATCTGTTCCGCCGCAATCTCGGATGCCGTTCGCGACAACCCCGTGAAATAGAACAGAAAATGCTCCTGCAACCGCTGCAACTTGGCCTCATTGAGGGTGACCGGGGTCACCCACAACCCCCGGTGGGCATCGAATTCAATCTTGTTGAAACCGCCAAACGCAGCCGCCGTCTGATCCTGTGATCCGACATGTTCCCCCACCAGGTCCTGTTCAACATGCATGGCATCCATGGCGAGCTTCCGCCGGGTAACCATCTTGCCCTGGAGCGCGTACAGGGCATTCAGCAGCCCCACGGTAAATGACGAACTCGACCCGATGCCGGAACGGGCCGGAATGTCGGCCGCATGGGTGATCTCTACGCCTTCCTGTATCCCGCTGAAACGGAGACATTCCCGCACGGAAGGATGCTTGATCTCATCGATGGTTTGAGTAACTTCTTTTTCCGAGTACCGGATGTGGTACCGGTGGGTGAAGAACGGCGGATAATACCGGCAGGTCACATAACAGTATTTGTTAATGGTCGTGCTTAGCACGGCCCCCCCGTGTTCCTGGTAATACTGGGGATAATCGGTTCCGCCTCCGAAGAAGGATATCCTGAACGGGGTCCTGGTAATAATCATGGGTTCACCTCTCTCCATGGCCGGTTTTGTCCGTAAGCGGCAAGCCGGCGTCGCATTTCCTCCAACCGATCCTCCGCTCCCCCGTCGCCGCCCCGTAACGCGGTTTCCAAGGCTCGCCGCTGGATGGCCACGGCCTCGGAATAGTTCCCCTGTTCGGCGTGGCCTGCCGCCAGCGTCTCCAAAGCCCGCGCGCTGTTCCAGCCGGAGGCCTCACACGCTTCCCGGGCAAGTCGAACCGCGTCCGCCCCGTCCCGAACCGAGTCCTCCCGGCACGTGGCCAGCAACCAGGCCAGCTCCATCCGGTAATTCCACGCATTGCCCGACAACCGGACCGCTTCCCGGTACGCGCGCACGGCGCCCGGAAAGTCACCCTGTTTCCCGGCAATCGTCCCGACCAGAGCGTGCAGCCCGCCATGCCCCGGATCGAGCCGGAGCGCCGTCTCGCAGATCCGCGCGGCCAGCTCCGGATCATCGCAGAGCAGGTGGGCCAGCGCAAGGTTGTACAGCGCCGGAACGGAGCCCGGGGCGGACGCGGACGCTTCCTCGAACACGACCCGTGCCTCCGGGTACCGCTTCTGTCCCAACAGGGCGGACCCAAGCCGGTCCAACACCACCCGACGATGGTACCGCTCGATCGCCGTCCACGCCTCCGGACCGGCCGGTTCGCCGGACTCCCGCACGCGCGCCAGGATTGTCCGCGCCACCGGTTCAGCCCCGACGTAATCGCCCAGCCGCATCATTTCAAGGACGAGGTTGTTATGGGCGCGCACGTTATGTGGCCGTTTGGCAACCGTGTCCCGCCATAAATCAAGTTCCGAGTAGTAATCCCGGTTCCGCCGGTAGGTAAGTCCGGCAAACGTCGCACCGATAACGGCTACGGCCAGCACGTGCCCCAGGGCTGTCGAAGCCCGGCACCCCCGCGTCATCCAGCACCCCGCATTCCACAATCCGACAACGCCCAGGACCACCGGCGCCACCAGCGCCACATACATGCGGTGTTCAAAGGCCAGGTCAAGAATCGGCACCACACTCGATGTCGGCGCCAGGGAGGCAAAAAAACAAACCCCCAGGAATCCGGCCGGATGCCGGCGCATCATGGCCCCTACGGTCAGAAGCCCAAGACTTGCGAGGACCAGGCCGGGAATCGCCGCCTCGCCCGCCGTCGCGACCGGCGGCCACGCGTAATCGATGCAAAGCGGATGGGGAAAAACCGACAGGCGCAGGTAATGCAGGATGACCGGGAATTCGGACAGCAGATAAGTCGCCGGAGGGATCGGGACGGCTCCCTTGTCAAACGCAACACGACTCGCCTGGATCATCCAAAGCAGGATTAATATCACCATGGCGCCGGCCATCGCCACATGGTAAAGCCATCGCGCAGCCGGACGCCGGACCGTTCCGCCCAGCAGGCAATAGTCATAGGCCCACGCCACCAGCGGCACGACGCCCATGACTTCCTTCACGCCCATCCCAACAATGCACGCCGCCAGCGAAACATCGTACCAGACCCGTTGGCGCCGGGAAGTATACCCGTGAACCAGGGCATACAGCGTCAGGAAGAACAATAATCCCATCAGGGACTCGGAGCGCTGGCAGATATAGGTGACGCTTTCCGTCTGCAACGGATGAATCATCCAGACCAGGGCACTGGCACAGGCCAACCAGGAGCCCGAGGCGGCATATTTGCCGGCAAACACGGGAAGTTGCAGGGTCCTTGCAATCAACCCGTACAACACCAACCCGGCCATCAGATGGATCAGCAGGTTGACGGCATGGTAATCCGCCGGGTTTAAACCCCCGATCGCATGGTTCAGCCTGAACGTCAGGTCGACGACCATCCGGGTGTCCAGGCGCCCCCATCCCGCGTCCGATCGGGTCAGGTTCTCAACCATCGTCGCACGGTCATCGAACAGGAACGGGCCGGAAAAGCTGTTGGAATAGGCCACCAGCGTCACCGCCACCAGCAGGAGAGGAAACCATCGCTCCGCTTTCTTCGCATCCATGTTCAGTCTTTCCAGGATCCGGAAACAACCCCTCCCGTCAGGTCCGGAACCGGACAGGCAATGGCATTCATGCACCTGATCCCAAGGTGCCGTCAAGCGGTAAACCATGACCTGCCGGGGATTCAGGCCGTCCGGTAAAATGATTGGTTTCTCCGCTTTTCTCCAAGCCGCTTTTCAGCCATGATAGGGATTGATTCTGAAACACCCTAACAGGAGATCGCCATGAACCCGTCTCATCCGCCGGATTCCGGATCACGCGTTGATCACACGATACGGGTTTGTCACGGGGGGGGAAGAGGCAACCTGGGCCCGGTTGAACAGTTGTTCAAACTTCGGGAAAACCTCTCACTCTCCATCTGTGAAGCGGATATTGAATCCGGGGATGCTGCCTGGAAGACCTACGATCGTACGATCCATGAATATGCCACCCGGTACGGTATCCGGCTTGCCATCGTCCCGCACTGCCTTTCCAATACCATCGGTCGGAAGCCATTTCACATCAATGCCATGCCCGATTGCAGCAGTCTGCTCACCGTCAGCCCGCGCGCCGAATCCTGGCAACGCATGAACGAATTCTCGTACCGGATCGTATGGGGAGAGATTTGCCGGCCGGCCCGGACCGTGGAAGTCAACGTGACAACCCTGGACCAGCTGATTGCCGACGGAAAACTGGCATCCCCGCATTTCCTGAGCCTGGATATTCAGGGAGCAGAATTCGCCGCCATGGAAGGGGCAACCTCCTGTTTCGAAGGCGACCTGATGGGTGTGATCACCGAAGTCGAATTCCGGGAGATGTACGCCGGCCAGAAACTCTTTGCCGATCAGCATGCCTTTCTTCACCGTCACCAGTTCGACCTGTATGAGCTCCAGAATCCGGAATACTGGTATTCCGGGCCGATCCAGGGAAAAGGAGCACTCACGGTCGCGGAGGCGCTCTTCTTGAGGGATTTCCGGTATTTCATCGACCAGGAAAAGGATGCGCTGCAACTCGTTGCCAAGCTGGCCAAGCTGGCCTTGATCGCGCACTGCTTCCAGCGGGATTCCTATGCGGTCGAAATCCTCGACTACGTGACATCCCGGCAACCGGCGGCATGGGGCGCCTTGCTGACACAACCGGGATGCACCAACCTGGATACCCTGATTGCCTTCCATCGCAAATCAAAGGCCGGTCAAGCGCGTCAGCAGAAGATTCCAACCTACGCCGAGTTCATGCGGCTGTCGGCCGCCGCCCGCCTGCCCTGCCGGATCCGGGCTATTCCACGCCTGCTCCCCAAACTCGATATCGCGCTCATCCGGACCATCCTGCGCCGCCTGTTCAACCGCACAGCCTGACAGCATGCCAAGGCCGTTCAGGTTCGCAGCAGTTTGTTGAGCAACGTATACATCAGGATGATCTTGTAATGGTTCAGCAGCCGGATCCGGAGCATCCAGGGATGGCCGGCCCCATGCTTCCGGGCGGACTGCAGCGCGATGGTTTCGGCATATCGGAAATCCGAACTCGTGGTGGCGCCCGGATGCATCCGGAACCCTGCCAGATATTCCCGGATCAGGCCCAGCCGGTACCGGGCCGCAAACCGCAACCAGAGATCATATTCGGATGAGCCCTGCTCCAGGGTGCCGCATTCCCGGATCAGGTCCCGGTGAAAATACACCGCCTGTCCGCTGAGGTAACACTCGGTCAGCAACAACCTGAAACGGTGATGGCGTAGCAGGAAATTCTTGTACCGCGTAATCCACCGGCGGATTTCCCGGCCATCGGCATCGATGATCCGGGCATATCCCGCCACCCATTTCACATCCGGATTCCCGGCAAAGAAGGCGGCAACCCGGGCAAACGTGCCCGGATAGAACACATCGTCCGCGGGCAGCAGGCAGAGAATGTCGCCGGTTGCACGGGCCAGGCCCTTGATCGTGGCGTCCGCCGGCCCATGGTCCCGTTGCGTCTCCCACACGAGATGCCGGTGGGATTTCAACACCTCAAGCGTTCCATCCGTGGATCCGCCATCAAACACCACATGCTCGGTGCCGGGGTATTGCTGGGCCAATACGCTTTGAATGGCCGTCTCGATATACCGGACACAGTTATAGACCGGCGTAATTACACTGATGGTGGGAGTCCCGGTCATGAGCCTCCCGCAGGAGGCAGGCCATGGGAGGCCCGGTACCAGGCCATGGTCCGCTTCAATCCTTCCCGGATATCGGTCCGGGCTTCAAAACCGAACCGGCGCCTGGCCTTGTCAGGGTTGATCAGCCGCCGGGGAATCATCGTCGGCTTCGAGGCGTCAAAGACTACCTCGGCCTTGGGGTATCCATCGATCTCCAGCATGATGGTCAGCAGGTCCCTCAGGCAGTAACCCTTCCCGCTGGCTAGATTGACGGGGTCATAGCTGTCGATATGCTCCATCGCCAGCATCAGTCCCTCCACCAGGTCATCCACATAGATGAAGTCCTTGACGTCCCGGCCATCTCCCCAAACCTCCAGGGGGGCGTGCCGTTCAATGACCTTGCGCATCAGCGCGGGCAGGACATGGGACGTTTCCCATTCGAAATCGTCAAACGGCCCATAGGCATTCGCCGGGCGCACCACCACGGTCGTCATGCCCCGTTTCACATGACGGGAATACATGTCGCACATGATCTCACTGAACCGTTTCATCCAGGCAACAATGAAATACTTGTCAAAGAATTCGTTGGTTACATCGGTCTCCACCACCGGGGTATCCGTCACGGGGTACACGGTATTACTGCTGATGAACAGGACCTTTTTCACCCCGGCCTCATAGGCCGCTTCCAGCATGCGCGCATTCATCACCAGATTCGGCGTAAGGTGTGCCAGGGGACGGGTGGCCATCACCGCCGCGCCCGAGGTGACCGCCGCGCACAGGAACACCAGGTCCATACCCTGGCAGACCCGGGCAGTGTCTTCCGCCTGGGTGAGGTCGGCCGACACATACTCGATCCGGTCATCCCGGATTACCGGCGGATGCACATGCACGGTCGCCCGTACCCGGGCGCCCGACTCAACCAGGCGCCGCACCAGGTTACTGCCGATAAAACCCGCTCCGCCGGTCACCAGTATGCGTTTCCCGTCGAACATGGTCGCCTTTCTCCGGCTGTCACCGGTTTCCCGCCGCCACCCCGGCCGGACGCGCATGAAGTTTGAAAATCGTGTTTTCAATGCTGTACCGGTAAAAGACCCGGCGTATCCATCCAAACAGCCGGTTGGGCCGGACATGGCGGATCATCCAGACCAGCAGGGCCCGGAACGGCTGGGGCAGCTTCGCCGCAAGGGCGCCAACCAGGTAGACGTTGAATCGGATATCCTTTTCCCGGTCGCTGAAACACGCCAGGGACGACCGCTCCGAACATCCACTCATGTCACTCTGGTGCGTGTGCGTGTCAATCAGCTGCCGCTCCACACAATAATCATACAACCGGGTTCCCACCATGGGGACCGTCGTCGAGTAGGAGGCGTAGGTCACCTGTCCCCGGTAGCTCATCTCGATGGTGTCGAGGTCATCCTGCAGGCGCGATTCGGGCGCCGCCAGCATGTAGTTGACCCACGTATGAATGCCGTGGCGGCGGATCTTCTTCAAGGTGGCCTCAACATCGACCGGACGCATGCGGCGGCCGAGAACTTTTTCCCGCACATGTTCCGACAGACTGTCCACCGACAGGTGAACCGAATAGCAGCCCGCCTGCTTCAGCAGGTCCAGCAGGTCGTCATCCACGGTATCGAACCGCAGGTAGCAGTTGAACGGCAACCCGATCCGTGCCGCATACTGCGCGGCAAAGGTCTCCAGCCAGGGGTCGGCCTTGACGGCAAACAAGTCATCGCCCAGCTTGATGAATTCGGTGCGGTACCGTTGCTTGACATAGTCCATTTCATCAATCAGCCGCGCCACGGAGAACCGCCGGACAAAGGCGCCCTTGCCCCGGTATAAATCATGATACAGGTTGTTGGCGCAGTAGGTACACTGGAAGGGACACCCGCGCGTGGCATAAAAGGTTTTTTTGGGAGTGTTCTTGAGATAGGAATTCGCCAGCGTCAGGTCCCGGTCCGGAAAAGGCAGCGTATCCAGGTCCTGCACCAGGGGACGCACGTCATTACGTCCCCGGCCCGTGATCAGGTTGGGAACATCATCATAGGAGACTCCCGACTCCACCCGTTCCAGGAAGTCCGCAAAAGCCAGGTCCCCTTCCCCCACGCAATACGCATCCATCCCGCTGTCAGGAAAGGTTTCCGGCGAGAAGGTCGCCTGGGGGCCCCCGAGAATGGATATAAAGGGACGCCGGTTCCGGGCCGCCCGATGGGCCGCCACCAGTTCCTTGAATCCCCAGACATTCGCCGAATAGGCGACCAGTTCCGGTTGTTCCGCATCCACCCGGGCGGCCAGATCATCGCCGGCCACGATGCAGAGCGACGTCAGGTGCCCCCGCTGCCGCGCCACGGCCGAAAGATAGGCCAGGGCGATATGGTCGGCATAATCCAGCTGGTAGATGCAGAACAGGATCTTCATGTCAGGGTACCCGCGGGGATACCGGCTCCTCGATAAAATAGTTCTTTTTCTGGCGATATTCGTCGGCATGCGCCCGATACCATTCCCAGGTCTCCTGCAAGCCCGAGCGCAACGAGGTCGTGGGCTGGTAATCGATGACGTTCCGTGCAAGGGAAATATCCATCACGCGGCGTGGAAACCCGGACGGCTTGCTTGCGTCAAACCGGTACGCGAAGTTCAGGAAACCGTGCAGGGTTTCCACCAGTTCGCGAATGGAACACTCCACCCCGCTGCCCAGGTTGATGAAGGGATGCCCGCCGGTTCCATGGTGAAGCGCCAGCAGGATGCCTTCGGCCACATCCCGGCTGAACGCAAAATCGCGGATCGCCGTCCCGTCCCCCCAGACGACAACCGGATTTTCCCCTTGGGCGATCCGGTACATCAGGGTGGGAATCACCATGGCGTTTGCCGGATCGAAATTGTCGCCCGGCCCGTACACGTTACAGGGGCGCACCACCGAGAAACCGGTCAACCCGTACTGGATGGCATAGGCCTTGATTTGAAGTTCCGCCATGCGCTTGGCCCAGCCCGGGAACTGGTCCATGGGTTCGCCGGCCTGCCCGTCCGATTCGGTAAACACCTCGGCACTGGGATAAGCCCCGATGGAGCTGGTGTAAACCACCCGGGGCACCCCGTTCAACCGGCAGGCTTCCAGCAGGTTCGTGTTGAACATCAGCAACGGGACAAAGAAGCTTGCCGGCTTCGATTTCGTGACTTCAATCGACCCCTTGATCCCGGCCAGATGGAACACGGCATCCATCCCCCGCGTCACATTCCTGCAAACCGTAAAGTCCGTGAGATCCGCAAAACAATGCTCGGCACGGGAATCCACAGTCAACCGGTCCAGCGATACCACCCGTACCCGGGCCCCGGCATCACAAAGCAACTTCACCACCTGGCGGCCGATCAGGCCGGTCCCTCCCGTAACCAGGCATTGGCATCCTGAAAAGGCCCGCAGAACATCCGGTTTAATCATCGTCTTTCATACTCCTTGGCCCGGTCACCGGCCGGAAAACGACCACCCGCCTAGAAGGCGTGGCTTTGCCCGCCGTCCACGGCAACCGAGGCGCCATTGATCAGGGAGGCCTGCCGGGAACACAGGAACGTCACCACATCGGCCACTTCCTCCGGGGATCCGAGCCGGCCCAGGGGAAACGTCCGGCGAACCTGCTCGTCAAACGCCGCGGGGTCACGATCCCGCTCGGCTGCCCACCCCGTATCGGGAATCATCAGGGCGCCCGGCGCAACCGTGTTGAACGTAATTCCGCTTTGCGCCAAATCCGCCTGCATGCCCAGGTTCTTCATCAGGCAGGTCTCGGCCGTCTTGGCGAGATTGAACCAGGGTTTTCCCCCGCCTTCCCGGCCGTAAATCGAGGTGATGGTGACGATCCGGCCCCAGCGTTCCGGCTTCATGAGCGGCACCGCCAGGCGGATGAAACGTACCGCCGTCATGACATTCTTCTCGAACACCTCCTGCCAGACCTTGTCATCACTCGCTTCCATCGTGTCCGGACCCCATCGCCCGCCCCCCCCGACGTTGTTGATCAGGATGGACAACGTGTGCCACCGTGCGGTGACCGCCTGCATCACCGCCTGGACCCCGTCGGCACCGGCAACATCGGCTTCCACTCCGAAAACATCCACCGGGAAACGGCTTTTTATCTCCGACACAACCGCCTGCAGGCGGGAGGCGGTCCTGGCACAAATCGCAACATGACAACCTTCACCGGCCAGCGCCAGCGCCACGCTCCGGCCGATCCCGTGACTGCCCCCGGTCACCAGCGCATAGCGGCCTTTCAATCCAAGATCCACGTTGCCTCCTGTTCCCCGGGTCCGTTACACGGGCTGCCACACCATGCAGGTATAACCTTCCATCATCAGGCTGCCGAACCCCAGCCGTTTCCGTTTCAGGATCCGGATACGCCGCTCCGATTCCAGCAACTCCAGCCGGGGCAGCAACCCGCGGGTATACCCCCGCTGCCGGTGAAACCGTGCCGCCAGGTAGTCAAAAAGAATATCCTCATCATAGACTTCAACCGTCGGCTCCACATGGATACAGACGGCGGGACGAACATCCAACAGGTAATCCAGGAATGCTTCAAAGTCGCCGGCCAGCTGTTCAATCGCGCCAAAAGTCAGCACCCCGCTGCCGGGCTTGAGCCGGACGTTCCGGTCCGGATGCCGCATGTCAAACAAATGCCCCTGCAACCGTCGCCCTTCCGCAACGCCGATCGCATGGACCAGGTCAACCGCGGACTGGACGAAATCCAGCCCGTGAAGCTCCATCGCGGGAAACAGGTCCGCACACAACACCAGGTTCAGCCCTGTTCCGCATCCGAACTCATGGAGCGATGGACAGCCGGCCAGGTACTTCCCGAACAGCCACGTCCGGAACACCGTCATGTAATCGAGTTCAAAGCGGGGATTCTCGGGTTGCACATACTGCCCGTTCAGCCGGATCACCTGCCCATCCCGGATAAACCGGGGAACCAGCGCCTCGCGGGAATGCCCGCTGTTGCGGTAGGCTTCAAGGTTCTCCGCCCACCCGGCAAACCAGGCCTGGGTCCGGGCTTCCTCACCGATCTTCTGTCGATCGGCATCCATCTTCTTCAGCACCTGGAGCACCACCGCGTCCCGGGAAGCCCCTTCCAGGACGCGGAAGCGGAAGTTCGTCTCCTCCATGAGGCGCCGGCAGGCGTCGGAAAAATCGTCGACCGTCGTTCCGAAGGACCGCGCAAAATCTCCAGGGGTTACGGTGGATATCACGGCATCTCCTAGAATGGGCCTTTGAAACGATTTTCATGACTGAAGAACCGTTCTCCGGATAGATCCATTTCCGGCAGGTCCAGCATCCGCTCGATGGTTCGCACGATGGTTTCCGCATTGGGATAAAATGCATTTTCGAGATGCCGCACCGTCGGGCACGGGGTCTGCGCAAACCCGATCCGCTTGACCGGCCCCTTCAACATCCCGAAACAGGCATCCGACACCAGGGCCGCCACCTCGGCGCTGAACCCGCAATACACCCAGTCATTGTCCGCCACCAGGCACCGGCCGGTTTTTTTTACCGACTCCACAATGATCGCCTGGTCCAGGGGAACCAGACACCGCGGATCCACGATCTCGATGCTCACCCCCCGCCGTTCGAGGATCGATGCCGCATGCACCGCCTCGACATTCATCCACGACGTCGCCACGATGGTCAGGTCCGAACCCTTCCGCAGGATCCGCCCCTTTCCCAGCGGCTCGACAAAGGATCCCTCCGGCACTTCGGCCTCCTGCCAATAGAGCCACCGGTGCTCGAAGAAAAGAACCGGATCATCATCGCGGATCGCGGCTATCAGCAACCCCTTGGCGTCCCGGGGTGTCGTGGGCAGTACCACTTTCAGTCCCGGGATATGGGCCATGACCGCATGCATGCTCTTGCTGTGCTGGAACCCCTGCCCCCAGCCCCGGCCGACAATCGCACGAATCACCAGCGGGGCGCCCCGGCGCCCGCCAAACCCGTACCGGCAACTCGACGCCATGTTGGCCAGCTGGTTCATGGCCAGCAGCAGGAAATCGACACGGATATGTACATGGATCGGCCGTAACCCGTTGATGGCCGCCCCGAGCCCGACACCCGTCATGGCATCCTCCGAAATCGGGGTGTCCAGGCATCGGTCCGGACCGAATTTTTCCAGGAGATGATTCGTGCTCCCGAATATCTTCTTATGGTCGGGCACACCGATCCCATAGATGAAAACCGACGGATCGCGCTCCATTTCCTCCACGAGCGCTTCGTTCAGGGCTTCACAAAAGGTAATCTTACGCACCCGCAAACACTCCTTCATACAGCGCGGATTGGTTGCAGAACTCCGCGGCCTTGGCCTTCTCGACAGCCTGCCGGACCCGCTCCGTTTCCACGGCTTCGATCCGACACAACCGCTCCTCCGGCACCCCCTGCTCCAGCAGCAGACGCCGCCGCAGATCGACCGGATCCCGGGCCAGCCACTCACGATACCCCTCCTCGGTCCGATACCCGGCGTCAAAATCCGTATTGATGCCGACATGTTCCAGATACCGGTAATACCGGCACCGGAGGAACCCGGGACGCTTCCCCTCCCGTATCCGGCCGATCGCCCGCCGCGCCAGATCCCGCACCACCACCGCATCCGTCGAATCTGTCTCCCAGGTGTCGCACCGGTACCCGGCCACCAGTTGGGTGATCGAATCATAACCATGCCGGGTTTCAGGCAGGGTATGCACGGCCAGCCCGTTATCCTCGCACACCAGCAGGATCGGCAACTGCCTGAGACAGGCGAAATTAAGGCTCTCCCAGAAAACCCCGCCCTCCACGGCGCCATCCCCGAAGAACACGGCGACCAGCTTGCCGTTGGCCTGGTAACGGTTGGCAAACGCCAACCCGGTCGAGACCGGGACCGCGCTGGCTACAATGGCCGAGCATCCCATCATCCCGTGTTCCGGGGCGCTCAGGTGCATGGAGCCGCACTTGCCGCGCAACGGGCTTGACGCCCTGCCGTAGAGTTCGGCGAAAAACCCGTCGACATCATCCGTCTTGGCCAGGTAAAGGGCATGCGTGCGGTAGGTACCCATGACCTGATCCGTCGATGCCAGCGCCGCACAGACACCAACCGGGATGGCTTCCTCCCCCATCGACATGTGCATCGGCGTCTTCATTTCGTCCTGGCCATACCAGCGGCGGATAGCCTCCTCCGACCGGCGGATCAGGACCAGTTTCCGGTAGATATCAATCGCCTCGTCGATCATGAAGCCAATCCTTTGATCATCGTGAAAGATACGCACGCCCGGACCGGACGCGCGCGCGCCAATAATCCAGCAGGTCCTGCATGGTCTTTGCAAACGGGATCTCCGGCTGCCATCCCGTATGCTTCCGGAACTTGGAGGTGTCCGGCACCTGGAGATCGGCATCCAGCGGACGCAGCCGGGCGCCTTCCGTTTCCACCCGGATGTCATCCCGGCGCGGAGACAACGCTATCAGGTGCTTCAGCATATCCCCGACTTCGCAGGAAAAGGTTCCCCCGATGTTGTAATAGGAACCGGGCACCGGATTCACGGTCAGCAGGAGAT
>MHBQ01000063.1:18271-21448 GCA_001803315.1 Lentisphaerae bacterium RIFOXYC12_FULL_60_16 | reverse complement strand
CCGCATCCCGCACATCCGCCCAGGTCCGGAGCGACTTCAGGTTTCCGGTCTTCACCACGGGCGGAATCAGGTTGTGTTCGATCATGGCGATCTGCTTGGCGAAGGTGGATTCCGCAAACACATCGCCGCGCCGGGGTCCCGTATGGGTAAACATCCGGGTCGACAGCACCTTCTGGCCATAGGCCTCCGCATGAAACCGCGCCAGCAGATCCGTTCCGGTTTTCGAGATGGCATACGGCGAGGCGGGATGAAAGGCGCACTCCTCGTCAATCGGCAGCTTTTCACGTGGAACCCGGCCGAACACTTCGGACGAGGCACAGATATGGATCAGGGGGTCCAGCCCGGGCGCCTTGTGCAACACTTCGAGCAACCGCGCGGTGCCCAGAATGTTGGTGTCCAGGGTCTGGATCGGCGAGGTGAAACTGGTGAGCGGGTAACTCTGGGCTGCCAGGTGGAACACGTACTCCGGACGGCTCTCCTCCACCGCATGTTGCAGCGACAACGTGTCCGTCAGATCCCCGTATACAAAATGAAGCCGGTCCCCGCGGTTCGCGCGATCGAGCAGGTGTTCAACGTTGTCCAGGGGACTTCGCCAGCGGCACATCCCGTAGAGCTCCCAATCCGTCTTTTCCAGCAGGAAGTCGGCAAGATGCGACCCCACCATCCCGGTGATACCCGTAATTAATACTCGTGCGGCCATACCCGGCTCCCGCGGTTCAACCATCCATTTCAGTAATAATTGCTTGTAGTATACACGCAACATACTCCGGAAACAGTGAAAAGATTGCCCGGGCCAACCGGGCACATCCGGGAGTTTGCGCATTTCCGCCGGAACCGGCCCGAAATCAAGCACGCAGCAGGTTGCACGCCGAGGCCACAAGCGCAGCTTTCCGGTCCCGGCGCCACCGCTTGAGTTCCATTTCACGCTTGCGGGCGGATGAATGATCGGGCTGCGCTTCCGCGTAGACCATCTTCACAGGCAGCCGCACCCGGGTGTAGTATGACGCCTTCCCGGTGTTGTGCTTCTTCTCCCGCTCGACAAGGTCCGGCGTGATCCCGACATAGAACGTCGTGTCCGAACACGCGAGGATATAAACGTACCACGGTCGTTTTACGGCAGGAGCAGTCATCGCAAGCACGGCAAAAACTGGTGCGCCTGGCGAGGATCGAACTCACAACCTTCAGCTTCGGAGGCTGACGCTCTATCCAATTGAGCTACAGGCGCAAATGGAAGTGGATAGATAAAATTCGCCAAAACTATACCGACCCCAGCCGGCAAACTCAACTGAAAGTTACGGAATTGACCGCGCCGGCCCGGGTTTTGTTTTCCGTCTTCCGTTTTCCGTCTTTTATAATCCATACCCCGTGCGTTCCGCAAAGGCCCGCCACCCGGCCAGCACGTCATCCGAAGGCGTGAACGGGATCGGCGGCAATTCCACCGGCGGCAGGCTCAATATTCCTGCAAAAGGCGTTCGCTGCAAGCCCCGGTTCCACGCTTCACGCATCAACGCCGCCAGGTTGACCGTGTCGGCCACGTTGTACGCCAGCAGGGTGTCCAGCACCCGCTGGTCGTGGGTCCGGAGATATTCCCGCCATAGCCACACCGCCGTATACCCGTCCACCCCGTCCAACGCCCCACGCGACATCCCCAACGCCTGCTCACACCGCTTCAACCCACCCCGAAACCCCAGCTTCGCCAGCACAAATCGCAGATCGATGTGCACGGCATGAAACGCAAGCCCGTGATGCTGAACCAGAAAGGGAATGTCAAAACACTTGCCGTTGAACGTGACCACCAATGGATATCGATCCAACACCTCGGGTAACTGTTCCAGATTATCGTCCCAAACGAACCACCGGATTTCCCGCCCGTCATACAGGGACATCACCGTCACGTGGTCCGGACCATACCCCCCACCCGTGGTCTCAATGTCCAGGTAGACACACCGGTCCTGGAACATCCCGTACAGCCGCCACTGCTGGTCGGCCGGCAGATGCGAAGCGAAATGCCCGATATTCCCCCGTTGCAGATGGTCCTCGGACGCCTCGATCGCGGCGCGTATCCGGTCCCGGAATCCCGCCGGCAATCCGTTGCCGGCCGCCCCGAAAACATCATCCCAGGAACAGATCCCGTCCGACCAGAGGCGTTGCTCCCGGTGCGGGCCGACACCCGGTATATGGCAGAATGTATGACGTATCATGATGGATTGTCCGGCTCATAGTATCCCAAATCCCGCCGCCTTCCGCGAGCGGAAAGATGTGTTGCCGGCCAACGCTTTTCCTTATTCAGCACACGACCGGCCCGCCACCCAGCCACCCGGACAGGGCCGACTCCAGCCGGACCCGACGGCAGGCTCGGCAGGGACGCCTCGCCCTTCTACCAAGCGCTCCGCACCATTCCAAACTCTTTTCCTTATTCCATCGCGGTGCCGGCGTACTCGCCCGGACCGCGAGGTAAACACCGGCTTCATCACACGGCCTGCCAACTCCAAAACGCTTTACGCTCGCAACGACCCACCGGGCATGCCATCCTGTCTGCCACATCCATACACCCGGGGGAGACAACCATGGCACGAATCCATCATCCGGCCTTGCACGGCGCCTGGCTCAAGGGCAACACCCACATTCATTCCACCGCCTCCGATGGCGGCATGACCACCGAGCAGATCACCCGCCTGTATGCGGGCGCCGGCTACGACTTCCTTTTCGCCGCGGATCACTGGGTCAATTCCTGTCCCGCCCAGCCCCCGTCCAGTCCCAACGGGTTACGCTGGATCGACGGTATGGAACTGGATGGCCGGGATGAAACCGGCGCCGCCTTCCACGTGGTGTGTCTCGGCAAGGTTCCGGCCATGGACCGCTCCATCGGGTTGCTGCCGGCGCTTCAGAAAGCCCGCGATGCCGGTGCGTTCACGATCCTGGCCCATCCGTACTGGTGCGGCAACACCTTCGACGATGTCTGCCGCATCCCCACGGACGCCATCGAGGTGTACAACCATGTCTGCCACTGGATCAACGGCAAGGGGGAAGGCGAATCCTACTGGCATGCCCGGTTGGCCAAAAACCCGGCCACCCCCGCCTTCGCCGTCGATGATGCACACCTTTCCGAAAACCACCCGGGCTGGAATGGCGGCTGGATCATGGTCAACACACCCGACCGATCCTCCGACGCCATTC
>MHBQ01000063.1:0-18233 GCA_001803315.1 Lentisphaerae bacterium RIFOXYC12_FULL_60_16 | reverse complement strand
GGGCCACAATTCCGGTCCATCGAATGCCGCGACGGCCACGTTCATCTGACCACCAGTCCCATACAAATGGCCTGGCTGGTCGGTCCCGCCTGGTGCGGCCGGCGGATTGGAACCATGACGGAACGCCCCCTGGACGAAGTGGATTTCAAGCTGCCGGACGACTGGCCCTATGCCTATGTGAAAATCGAGGATGCGGCCGGCCGGTGCGCCTGGACCAATCCGCTCTGGTCCGGTTGCTGACCGTTTTATTTCCGACCGGTCTCGTCGGCGTGGTCCGGATCCAGCTGTTCCACACCCCACGCACACAGGAAATGGATGCCCAGCAGGACATCCACATGATCCCGCTGGCCAAGTTCGGCGGCTTCCCACCCGGTACGCAATAAATCCAGGTACCACGCCCCCACGGCAAACCGCTCATCCTGCAACGCCAGGGCTTCCCGCCACGCCTTGACATCCCCACCGAACCCGATTCGCCAGCGCGCCTCCGCCAGACACACGGCCATGTCAAACAGCAACGAGGCGCATTCGGCGTGCGCATGCGCCTCATACAACGACTGGATGCGGCGCGAATCGGCAACCAGACGGGATTCCTGCTGCTGGATGCCGGGCACCTCGCTGTCGATCACCGCGCGCCGGAACCCCCTCAGTATCCGGTGAACCCCGCTTCCGTAGGATTTCTCCTCCTGGGCAAACACCCGGTAGAACCGGCCCTCCCCACCCAGCAGATCCCCCACGGCCACCGCCAGAGACCGCTTGAGCACCCGGTTATGCGTGTTCTTCAAGCGCGGCAGGATTTCATAGATCGCATCCGTTTCACCCAGCCGCGCCAGCGCCTCGCTGAACGAGGAAACCATTTTTGAATCATCGGTCTTGGTCAGCAGATCCATCAGCGGCGAAATGGCGCGCGGATCACCGATCTCCCCCAACGCCCGTGCGCTTTCGCTTCGTGTCTCCCGGTCGGGATCCCTCAACTTGCGCAACAGGGCTTCCACGCTGCCCGGATGCCGCACCTTGCGCAGGGCGCGTGCGATCTGCGGCGCCATGTCGGATTGCGGATCGTCCAGCTTGCGCACGAGTGCGTCGGCCGCCTCTTCCGTGCCGATGCTGCCCAGCGCCTGGGCAGCCTCCTCGCGGACATCGAGGGACGGGTCATCCAGTTTCTCGATCAGGTCCCCCACCGCCATGGCCGACCGTTCCTCGCCAAGGTTCCGCGCCGCCTGCGCCCGCCGGAAACTGGTGACCGCCGTTCCCATCAGGTAGATATTGGTCACCACGCGCAGGGGATTGCCGGTCAACAGGCGCGACATGGCGGCACGGACCGGCGGTTCGTCCTTCCGGCGGGTGATGGACAGGAACAGCGGCAACGCCACCAGGCAGGCAATCAGCACATAGGCGCCGATCAGCACATGGTGGTACAGTAGCGGAACCCCGTTCGGCAGGGTGGCCGGGATCGGGTTGGCACGCAGGTAATCCATCACGCGTCCCGCCACCAGGGCACCCAGGGAGCCGATCACCCCCACCCCGGCCCAGAACTCGGCAATGGCCGTGGTCCGGTACTGCTTCAAGGCCAGGCTGCTGCTCATGTTGAGCTGACAGATACCGATCCCGTTAAAGAACGCTCCCCCAAAAAAGGTGATTCCCAGGAATATCCACATCGCATGCGGCATGGTAAACGCCAGCACCGTCGTCTCCCAGGTTGCCGGCATAGCCTGGATCGCCTGGCGGATCACCGGGCCCAGCAACCATACCGGCTGCGTGAATTCCACCACATTCATCGAATCAGGGCGTACGAAGAACCAGCTGATGGATGTCATCGGGGCCAACAACATCATGATGGCGCCGAACGCCCGGCTTCCGATCCGGTCACAGACATATCCCCAGATGAATCCGAACACGATGGCCCCCAGCGCCGAGGCAATATTCAGCATGGCAATCTGCGTGTAGGTCACATGGAAGTCCTGCCGCAGGCATACGAGACCCATCGCGGTCAGCCCCACGGCAAAGGAAAAAATCCCCATGGACAGGATTAACCGGCGGAAATCCCGGTTCCGAAGCGGTTCAACCAGCGGTTTCCACCACCCGTCCCCGCTCGCGGTATGTCCACTGTAGGGTTCCGGAACCAGCAGATGGATCAGGATATCCGCCATGCCCAGCACCGCGCCGATCGCAAACACCAGCTTGAACCCCGTCCAACTGCCGCTTCCGTGCAATGGGGTCGGAAACCCGTCCAGCAGCAATCCCACCACCAGGGTCGCCAGCAGGAAGGCGGTGGTCGTAATACTCTGGCGGGTTCCCCAGAACCGCCCCCGTTCAGGTTCCGGAACCAGATCCGACATCCACCGGTACCACAAGGCCGACATACCCATGCCCAGCACCGACGCCAGCGCCACAAACCACACCATCCACAAGGCAACCCGGTCCGGTTGATCCGGCCACAAAAACAGGAACAACAACGGCCCGAACCACAGCAGCCGGCTGAACAACATGACACTGGCCCAGAACGGCTTGCGTGACCGCAACCGTTCCGCCACCAGCGCAAAGGGAACCTGGACCAGGAACGCCACCTGCTGGACGGATGCCGCCAACCCGATCAACACCCCGGAAGCGCCCAGGGCTTCCATGAACAGGGTAACCGTCATACCCTGCGTCATGGCCCACCAGCTCATGCCCAGGCATCCGGCCATGATACTGATGCGGATGCCACGCCGGACCCGGCGCTCGGTGATCGGGCGGCCATCCGCGGTCTGCCAGGTAGGAGTCGTATTCATGGGTTTATTTCGTGGCGTCCCGCAGGGATACCGCCGGTGGTTTAACTATTGCCTGAATCGCTACCGCCCATACCCTCACCGCTTGGCGGTGCGGCCCGTGACCCACCCGTGGATGTCCTTGCGGATGGATTTCCAGGCTGCCGGATCGGCCCGATCGTCCAGGAACCGGTCAAACAAGGCCAGGAATCCTTCCCGGAAGGTTTCCACCCCGTTCATGCGTTCCTGGAAACGGCTGACAGGATCCAGGGGTTGTCCTTTCGGAAACTTCAGTCCCCGGAATGCAAACCGATCGGCATCCAGCATGGTCTCCCACTGTTCATTGCCCCGCGCCAGGATAATCCGCGCCGCCGCCAGCTTCTTGCCGCCCAGCAGGGCGGCCTTGGCCTCGTTGCTGACCAGCGGCTGGCCCTTGCGTAACAGGGCCTCATGGGCGCCTTCACCCTCCATCACGAATGTCAACGGTCCCTGCAACACCACGGCAAACGTGCCGCGATCGGTATCCAGCAATCCACCCGACGCCTCGGAATAGAACCACAGCCAGGTAAGGAAGTCCTGCCCGAGATGATCGCCGGCCAGCTCATCCTCCAGTTCCGGCGTGAAGGAGACCGGGTCAAGGTCACGCACGTTGACCTTCTTCCGCTTGAGTGCCGCAGTGGCCGCCGTAAGCGGGATCGGCGCCTCGCCCAGGGTCTCCCGCAAGGCGTTCGACAGGCTCTCGGTCTGCTTGTCGGTAACGGCCCCCGCCAGCAGCAGCTCGGCATTGCCGTCGTAGACCATCGAAATACCGGTCAGGGTCGGCGGCATCTGCGGCAACAGCCGCTCGAGCACTTCCTTGCGGATGGCCAGACGCCGGTCCCGGCGCAGGCCGCTGCCGCCCTGGTCGCGAAGCTCGGACAACTCCTGGATCTGGCATTCTGCACGCAACAGGGCATCGGGAATTTTCCGCTCGGCCTTCATCAGCGTCAGGCGCAGGTACCCGCACAGGAAGGCATTGTCGTCGTCGATCTCCCGGTCCAGCAAATGCCGGCCACTCACCCAACCCCGTACCGCTTCACGGCCCAGGTGATCAAGTGGCGGCGCAGCATGGCGGGAAAACCGCTTGACGCTGTCCTCCGGCATGCCATGCGGCATGTAGAACATCCTGAAACTCAACGATCCGCTTTCGAAACCCATGCGACACCTGTTCCTTCCATCCGGTCCACCAGCCAGGGCGTCACCCCGGTCAAATCCATTATCCGTTCCACCGACGCCCGGTCCACGGGCCGGCCATCCTGTTCCCAGACCAGGGGCACCGGCGCCAGGGTATGCCGGCGCGAAGTCATATCCTCTACATTTCCATGGTCACTGGTCAACAACAGGTATGCACCCGTCCCAACCAACCGCTCACGCAAAACCGTCAGGAAACGATCCAGCAGACCAAGGACCACCCGTGCCTCCGCATACACTCCCGTGTGCCCCGCCCGGTCGGTCTGGAAATACTCGAACAGGGCCAGATGGTGTCGCAACCCGATGGCGGCCAGGTGTTCCGCCGACTGTTCGGGGGTCACCAGCGGACCGGCATAGCCGCGCGGCCGCAAGGCTTCGCGCGTCAGGTCCTGGTATACCGCATCATTCACCGCCAGACGTTCCATCGTCCGTACCGTGCCTTCCACACTCAGGGCCATCACGGTGGTCACCGACTGCCGCCGATGTTCCATGACCGCCCGCACATCATCCAGGTAATACGCATTGGCGAAGGTGACCGTCCGGCCACGATCCGCCAGTTGCCGGAACAAATTGTGTTCCCGTACCAGGTCCCGGAGGGCCGGGCCCGGAAACCCCTCCACATGCCGCCCCACCAACCGGGCGGCATTATGCCCGGTCAGCAACGTGGCCTGCCCCGTGGCACTTTGCGGCAGGCCCGGCACCCCCAGCGTGGCATCCACCCGGACCGCATGCAGCAACATCTCCTCCAGCACCGGACAGACCCCGCTGTGCACCGGGTTGACGGCAGGATCGTCCGACCCCATCCCCACCCCGTCCACAAACACCATGATCACATGTTCTGCCAGCTTCATTGTATGGGTTTCGATTTTACTGGAATCCCTCGAAAATGCAAATTAATGAAGTCCGGATGCACTCATAGTGCGCGGCTACATCGGCAAGGATGTGGCACCGCTCTACGAGCGGTCCCCCCTGACTTTTCACCCGACATGGATCGCCGGTAGAAATCATCCTTGAATCCCGGCCCGGAACCGTAAACCATGCGGGTTGTGCGGGCGCATGGCGCCTGCCTGCAACCGGAGGAAAACATGGAACTTCAGAACTTCGAGAAGAAACGCAAGGCCCTGACCGGATCTTTCCGCACCTTGCTGAAGACGAAACCCGCCCTGCGCAAACAATCCATCAAGCTGTCCTGGAGCAACTGGGGATTCGGCATCGAACCGCTCGAAACCACCGCCCGCCGCCTGAACCGTTACGGGGTGGAATGGATCGAACTGCACGGCAACCGCTACGGCAGCGACCTCGGCTACCGCACCCGCGAGACGTTGAAAACCCTCAAACGCTTCAACCTCCGCGTGGCCGGCGTGTGCGGCATGTTCGGGCCGTCCAACGACCTCTCCAGCAACTCCGGCATCATCCGCCAGAACGCCATCGACTATATCCGCCGGCAACTGGACCTGTGCCACGACACCGGCGGTACCTACCTGCTGGTCGTACCCGGCGCCGTGGGCCGCCCCACCGCCTGCGATTCCAGCGAGTTTGAGCGTTCGGTCGAGACGCTCCGCCTCGTGGCGGACGAATTCATCAAGGCCCGCGTCCGCGGGGCCGTCGAACCGATCCGCTCTGCCGAGGTGTCGTTCGTCCACACCTTTGAGGATGCCCGCCGTTACATCCAGGCGGTCAATCATCCCGGTATCCGGCACATCAACGGCGATGTCTACCACATGCAGGTGGAGGAATCGAACATCGCCGACACCCTGTTCCAGGCCGGCGACCGGGTGATCAATCTCCACCTCGCCGACTCCAACCGCTGCGCCCTGGGGGACGGGTCCCTCGATATCGACGCCATCATCATGGCACTCTACTGCACCGGCTACACGCAGGGTAACCGGTTCGCCACGCCGGAACCGCTGGGCCCGGGAGGCGATCCCTACCCGGCCATGTTCGGGAAACCGTCCGCCGCCCTGCTGGACCAACTGGTGGCCACCTCGGT
The DNA here is from genome assembly GCA_001803315.1 of Lentisphaerae bacterium RIFOXYC12_FULL_60_16. Lineage (GTDB taxonomy): Bacteria > Verrucomicrobiota > Kiritimatiellia > UBA8416 > YA12-FULL-60-10 > YA12-FULL-60-10. Next base: position 12,269 of record MHBQ01000063.1, on the reverse strand, counting down.
CAAATACTGGCGCGCCCGGGAAACTGCGGTGAAACAATGCTGAACCCGGCGCCTCGTCGCCCCGGCCGCGTCTGCCTGAACGAGGATAACAACCACTTTTTCTGCTCGCATCCGGAATCGGACATGACCGACGAAGGGGCTGACCGGCTGGTGGATGCCTACGCCCGGAGCAAATCCCTGGGCGCCCTGTTCTTCAACCCCAACGTCAAGCGTGCCCATTTTCCCAGCCGCACCTGGGAAGCCATCCACCACGGTTACGATCCGGATGGCCCGACGGACCAGCCGAGCCTCCGCTGGTTGCCGCCCGAACGCCGCGACTTTTCGCCCGGTTCCGCCCGTTGGTGGCCCCATAATATCTGGCGTCTGGAACAACGCGGCGTCGATCTTTACGGGCGCTGGCTTGCCCGCTCCCGCCACCACGGCATCGAAGGCTGGCTCTCCGTCCGGATGAACGACTGGCACGCCAACGATATCCTCGATGCCTACTGGCACCCGGATTTCTGGCGCGAACATCCCGAATACTGGCGACGACCCTATCGTTACGAGTGGTGGACCGACCGCCAGTACGATTACGCGCAGGAAGCCGTCCGCAACCATCACCTGGCCTTCATCGGCGAACTCTTCGAGCGCTTCGATTGCGACGGGGTCGAACTCGACTGGTGCCGCAACCCCCACGGTTTCCGCCCCGGTTCCGAGCAGGCGGGATTGGCCCTGTTGACCGATTTCATGCAAACCGTCCGCCGGATGGCCGATGCCGCTGCGGCCCGGACCGGTCACCCGGTCCGCGTGGGTATACGGGTCCCCGAAGATCCGCAGACCTGTCGGCGGATGGGATTCGATGTGGTGGCCTGGATCCGCCGGAAACTGGTGGACCACGTGGTGGCCTCGGTGTTCGTCAACGCCCTCTCCATGGATCCGCCGATCGAATCCTGGCTGGACGAAACCCGGCCCGCCGGCATACCGCTCGGTCTGGCTTTCATGACCGGCACCTTCACCCCCTTCCACTCCGCCCCGGGGCGCAAGGGCTGCATGCCGGTCACGCGCGAGATGGTGCGCGGGGCCGCCCTGGCCGCCTATCACCGGGGTGTCGACCGGGTTTACCTGTTCAACTACTGCTATTGGGAAGGCGGGAAAGCCGACCGCACCAGCGAATTGCTTGATTGGATGGATGAACTCGGCGATCCCGCCCGCCTGGCACAACTCCCCCGGCGCCATCCCATCGGCTACCGGGAAGTGGTTGCACCCGGGGAACCGGAGGCATCCCTCCTGCCCCAAAGCTTTCTCAACGGGCCCGGCGCCGCCTCGCGATACGGCCACGGCACGGCAACGTTCTGTCCCGTCATCGGTCCGGCCCCGGCAAACGGGCAAACGGCAACGGTGATCCTCGGATTTGCACGGGATGTCGAACCCCCGGCCAATCCGCCGGACCTGGAGGTCCGGGTGAATGGAATCGTCTGCCCGCCCGCCAACGATTCAGGGTTCCCCCGGGAATTCCCGGAACTCGTGGATAAACGCGGTGTCTTTTCCATTCCGACCGGGGTATTGCACAACGGCCGCAACGCCGTTGAATGTTTCAGCGAGAGCCGGCGCGGCGTCATCGTATGGGCTGAAATCGCCATCACGGGAAAATGACGTGGCTCAACACTGCAAACAATGCCGGATCCGTTGTTCCAGATCCTGTAATTCATACGGCTTGTGTATGAACCCCGACATGGAAGAATCCGGGAACTGACGCACCACCTCCTGCTCGCTGAATCCGCTGGCCACCATCACCTTGATGTCCGGCCGGATCGCCCGCAATTCATGGAAGGTGGCCACGCCATCCTTGCGGGGCATGGTCAAGTCCAGTAATACACAGTCAATGGAATCCGGACAACGGGAGAAACACTCCACCGCCTCCACACCATCGGATGCAACCCGCACCGTGATTCCCAGCCGCTCCAGCATGCGGCGCGCCACGTCCCGCACGCCGGGTTCATCGTCCACCACCAGGACCGTTCCGGACAAGGGTGCGGTGGACACCGGGGCAACCGTATATCCTCGTCCGGCACCGGATTCAGCCACGATCGCCGGTGATGCCGCCACCGGGAACAACACCCGGATGGTCGTGCCTTTCCCGACCACACTGTCCACCATGATGGCCCCGTGATGGCCCCGCACAATCCCCAGCACCGCCGACATGCCCAATCCGCGCCCCTTGAACTTGGTCGTAAAGAACGGATCGAACAACCGATGCAGGGTGGCCGCATCCATCCCGCACCCGGTATCGGCAACTTCCAGGAACACGTAGCGCCCCGGTGCCGGCTTGATGTCCACCCGGCTCCTCGCCAGCAGCGCCGCATCGCACGCCATCACACCCGTGGCCATGATCATCCGTCCGGGTCGGTCGCCGATGGCTTCGGCCGCATTGGTGATCAGGTTCATCACCACCTGCTGGAGCTGGGCGGCATCCGCGTCGATCCCGGGAAGATCGCCGGACAAGTCAAGGCGCATGGTCACCGGTTTGGGCACAATGGCCTGGAGCAGGCTGTGGTTCTCACGCACCACCTCGTTCAGCTGGATACGCTTGATCTCGAATTGCGCACGCCCCGAGTAGGCCAGCATCTGGCGGGTCAGGTCCGCCGCCCGCCGGGACGCCTGCAAGGCGGGATCCAGCGACGCATGAAGGGGCGATCCGGCACCCACATCCAGCAGGGCAATGTTCAGGTTGCCGACAATGGCCATCAGCAGGTTGTTAAAATCGTGCGCGATCCCGCCGGCCATCAAACCGAGGCTTTCAAGTTTCTGGGCATGCAACAGGCGCCGTTCCAGTTCCAGCCGGTCCGCCTCCATCCGGTGCCGGTCCGTGATATCCACGTTAAACTCCGCCACCAGCCATTCGCCGCTGGTGCTCTGGTACGGAATGGTATGCACCTGCACCCGGCGGTTGTTCTCGCGCGGCAGGGTCTCTTCGGTGACCGTAATCTGCCGGGTCTGGAGCGCCTGGGGGATACCGCAACCCGGACAGATTTCCGCGCGCTGCATGAAATATTCGTAACACTTCCGCCCGGCATAGTTCCCGTAGATCTTCTGCCACCCCGGATCCACGTAGCGGAGATTGAACTCCGCATCGACCACATCAATGCCGGTCTTGGTGACGGACAGGATGTATTCCAGCCGGTGCTGCGCCTCGCGTAATTCGCGTTCGGTCTGCTTCTGGACCGAGATGTCCTGAATCGACGTGATGGCATACCGGATCGACCCGTCATAATGCCGGGCGCAGGATACGGACACATGGGTTTCAACCGCCGTTCCACCCCGGCGTACGAATCGCTTGTCAAACTCGTATGAATCAACCGCCCCGGACACCATCCGCTGATAACGGGACAGCGAGGTTTCCACATCATCGGGATGCGTCAGAGAAATCCAGGTTTTTCCCAGCAATTCCGGCTCCGGATATCCGAGGATCTCGGTCAGCTTACGATTCACCCGAACCCACCGGTTGTCCGGACGGGTAATGGCAATCCCGATGTTCGCCAGCTGGAACTGGGCACGGAACATGGCCTCTTCGGACGGGAGCCCGACCACGTTCTCGTTCGACTTTTCAATATCGTTGGACATACATTTTATGCGGAAAAGTATACCTATCTACTCACAGGATTCCAAGTGTCAACTGTACATGCTTACGAATTACCGCACGATAAGCAGGGTGCCGCTGGGGGGTTGATACTCGTAGCAACCCATGTCAATGGTCACCGCCATGATGCGCGGATTGCCGTCCAAGTCCCGCTGGCCGCGCAACTCCGGCAGGTTGATCCCGGCGCCGATGCACGCTGAATCCGCCTTGACGTCGAGCCGGTAATCGCCGGGCACATGGCTCAACCCATAGCCCACCCCGGCCAGCAGGAATCCGGGATCATCCGTGATGTTGCCGGCGCCACCCGTCAGGTCAGTCGAACAGGAATACCCGATGCCGTCGGAACCGGACAGATCCTTCTGCACTCCGGTCGCATAATTGCCCGCCACAATGCAGTTGGTGGCCGACCCGGCCGTCCGGTAAATCCCGCCCCCGGATGCGCCAAACGCTTCATTTCCCACAATCGTGCAGTTGATGGCCCGCGCCGAGTCATGGGCCAGCAACACGCCGCCACCACCGGGCGTTGCCGTCCGCGCCCGGTTCCCGTACACCAGGCAATCGACCAGGGTCCCCCCGTACATCGCCATGGCGCCGCCATATCCGTCATCGTTGTAGGCGATGACACAGCGCCGGAGGGTCCCGCCATATATCATTCCTGCCGCACCCCCGCGCGCCGTGTTGTTCCGTTCAATGCGGCATCGTTCAATCAGGGGATTCCCCGACGGTACATACAGCCCGCCACCCGTCCCGCTCCCCCCGCCACCCGTGGCCGTACTCTTGGTAATGATGCTGTCCTGGAGGGTTCCCCCGATCATGCATACGCCGCCGCCGTAGGCATTGACCACGCCGTTGTTGGTAAACACGCAATTCCGGATCAGGCCGTCGGACACGAACGCCCCGCCTCCGTTCTGCATCCAATACCCGTTCCGCCAGGTGAACCCGTCCACCACGGCATCGGGATGCGACACGGCCAGCAGGCGTAACTCGGCAACTCCCCGCTGGATGATGGTATCAGCCGGTCCTGAAACCGAGCGCAATTCCACGGATTGGTTCAGGGTTATCGTACTGGTAATGGAGTAGGTCCCCGGCTGAACCAGGACCTCCGATCCGTCAACCGCCATCTGCATGGCTGACGCCAGGGCAACGGATGCCCGCTCCCACGTATCGTACGGAGGCAGGTTGGATCCCGTGGGCGAAACATACACCACGGCCGGCCCGACATGCAGGTAGTTGGTCCGCACCTTTTCAGCCACCTCACCAAATCCATTGCTGGCCACCAGCCGCACGGTATGGAACCCCGGCCCATACCCGTTGGTCACCGACCGATATTCCGTCCCGGTGCGATTGAACGTACCGTCGTTGGTGAAATCCCAGCGATACGTCACCCCGTTGGTCTGCGCCCCCTGTACGGTGGCGGTCAATACGGCCATCAGCCCCGTGTAAGCCTGTACAACCGGCGCCGAAAAATCACAGCGGAGCACGCCGCTGGAGGCATCCGCCCGCTCGTAACACCCCAGGTCCGGCAAGGCCGTGGAATCGCCGTCTCCATCCTGCGGACGCGCCTGGCCCTCCAGGTCAACCGGCAGACCACCCGGACCCCCGGCGTCCACGCAGGGCGATCCAACCGCCAGGCGGTAATCCCCCGCCGGACGGTTTTCAAAGGCCGGCTCGTTGGTCCGGTTGCCGGTTCCGCCGGGATCGTGAACCAGGTCAGGCGAACAGGTCCAGCGCACTCCCGTACCGGCATACAAGTCATCCGGCTGGCCGGAATCCGTCTGCGTGTTGTACCATACGATGCTGTTGCTGACCGTGGTGCCGGCGCCGTTATAGATCCCCCCACCCGTCCCCAGGGTCCGGTTGTCGCTGATCGTGCAGTGGACCACCCGTCCCCCGCCCAGCAGGATGCCGCCGCCACCTCCCCCCCAACTTCCGGATGCGTTTCCCATGATCAGGCAATCTTCGATCACCGCGGAACCGCTCTCCACGCAGATCCCGCCGCCGCCGTGCCCCGCCGTGTTGTTCCGGATCACGCAACGCCGGATGGTCCCTCCCGAGGCCCGGATTCCAGCACCGGCCCGGCTGGAGGTGTTCCAGCCAACGGTGCTATCGACTACCATTCCCCCGGTCATATAGACCGCACCCCGCCCCGACGAGCCCCCGCCCCCCATGTCCGTGGATTGGTTGTTCCGGACCACGCAATTACTCAGGACTCCCGTGGTCATATAAACCGCCCCGCCGAACACCGCCGTGTTGTTGGTCAGCCAGCAATTCTGGAGACAACTGTTCCCGGTCATGTAAACCGCCCCGCCATTTCCGTTGTAGTACCCGCGCTTCAGCGTGAAACCGTCCACCACGATGCCAGATGCCGATAGCTCCAGGATCCGGCGGCGGCTTCCCGAGGAGGCATTGGCGTCGAGGATCGTCACCGCGGGGCCGTTTACACTCCGGATCGTCACCGGCCGGTTCAACACCAGCACGGTCGGGACAGCGTAGTTTCCATTGGTAACGAGAATCGTGGCATGATCTGGCGCCACCGCCAGCGCGCTGGGCAGATTGGTGGCGGCGGTCGCCCAGGTCGCGTAGGGCGGAACCGGCGCGGCGCCCGGCGCCACGTGCAGGGTCGTGGTCAGCACCCGGATGTAATCGCCGCGCGTGATAGCGGCCGCCTGGTTCAGGATGTTGGTCACCCGGAGCGATACCACGTGGAACCCGGGCCCAAAACTGTGCGTGATGGAACCCAAACCAGCCCCTTGATACTCGAAGCTTCCGTCTCCATCGATATCCCACCCGTACCAGATCGCATTGGTGACCGGGCCGGACAGGTACGCGGTCAGTTCGGCATGCAAGACCTCGTATGCCTCGTTGGTCGCCGCGGTAAAACCACATCGGAATTCCCCGCCCGCCTGGGCGGGCGCCTCGTAGGCGCCCATATCCGATGCCGCCACGCTGTCCCCGTCCCCGTCCTGTGGCCGCGCCACGCCATCAAGATCCGGCGTGGAACCAGCGGTTAATCCCCGGTCAATCGCCGCCGACCCGGGCAACAGCCGGAAATCACCGGCTGCCGCATCCGTAAACGCCGGGTGATCCTGGATGTTCCCGGCGCCGGGAATCAACGGATACACGCAGGATGCGCGAACGGTCACGCCGTTGGTCACCAGGTTGCGACTGTCGGCATAATAGGTGCTGGTGTTCTCGTAGACGATGCTGTTGGTCAGACTCAACATGACGCCGGCATTGGTCACTCCCCAACCCGCGTTGCGGGCAATCGTGGCATGCATCAGCTGGGCGGAACCTCCGGTCCCCCAGAACCCGTGGCCGGTCTGGCCGTATACCAGCAGGTTGGTGGCCATCACCAGGCCCCCGGCCTGAAACATTCCGGCGCCCATGCCGCCATGAATCATCACCCGGTCCATCCACACCGTCCCGTTCTTGAGATACAGATTCCTTGAACCGGCATCCACCCCGTTCTCGAGGAACACGGACCCCGTGATGCGTGCCTGGGTCGTGGCCCCGTCCAGGTACAACACATCCCCATATTCCACGGAGGTTCCGCCCTGCATCCGTGCCTTGCATCGCACAAAGCGGTTGGAACGGATCTCCAGCGGAACCACGTCCAGCGCGTATAGCGCTCCGCCCAGCGAGAAACAGGTGTCGTGCACATAGTCCGAATAGACGCTGGAGTTTGACCACACATTGTCCGCCAGTACGGCAAGGCCGCCGGACAGGTACAGCGTGCCGCCCCGCTGGTAACCCGCCCGGCAGTACACGTAGTTGCCCAGGAATTGGACATTCGACACCACCACATCCACGTTCACACACGCGATCGCCCCGCCATACCCCTGCTCCCACCACCAGCCGCCCGTAATCCGGTTGTTGACGAAGCGGGAATCGCGGATGTCCAGCTTCCCACCCCCGTCCATGTAGATCGCACCCCCATACTTGGAATTATTGTAGACCTCGTTATGGTTGCTGACGATACAGTCACGCAGATCGAGCGAAGACCCCGCCTCAACCCGGAAACAGGCTCCATGCGCGGAGGTGTCATACTGTTTCCCGTCCGCCAGCGTCACGCGCTCCACCGATGTCGTGGACCGGTAGATCCGCGCGAGCCGCATATAGGTCACCGCAGCATCCCGTTTCACCAGGCTGGCGGCATTGGTCAATATACCCGGTGTTCCGGTCAACCCCTGATACCCGCCCCGGATGATCAATCCCGGATGGTTCGACACCACCAGTTGCGCGGTTAACGAATACGTGCCGGATTTCAGGTAAATAATATCGCCGGACACCGGGCTGTTGTTGATGGCGGTCTGGATGCTGTCATACGCGTTGGCCCAGTCGGCGCCGGTCTTCCCTCCCCCACCCGTGGGGGTGACATACTTCGTCCCGGCTGAAGCAGCCGCTGCCAGGCACAGGACCGCCAGCCATGGATGGCAACACCTGCCGGTTATTCGCTTTACGGGCATCGTTTGACCTAACGAAACAGGAACAGGGAGCCGCCGGTCATCGGCGTCTCATAGGCCCCCATGTCAACCGCCGATCCGAGCCAACGCACAGCCCCCTTCAAGTCGCGCTGTCCGTTCATCCAGGCTTGATTGATCCCCTGGTTGGCACAGGGCGAGGCAGGGTCCAGGTCATAATCCCCCAGCACATGCGCGAGACCGGACCCCGACCCCGGATCCTTGAATATGGGATCGCTGGTAATGTTGCCGGTCCCACTCGACAGGTCCGGCGAACACGAGTAGGCGCATTTTCCGATGGTGGTCGCCTCAACGTTGGCATTACCGATGGCGGAGGCGTTGTTGTAAATAATGCAATTGGTGGCGGATCCGGCGTTGATGTAGAGACCACCGCCTCCCTTGGTCACCCCAGCGTTGTAGTTCCGGACGACCGTGCAGTTTACCACCACGGCATTGGCGGCGTTGATGGTGACCCCACCGCCACCGACGCCCGCCACCGAGTCTGCGTTCGCCTTGTTGCCGACAACCAGACAGCTTTCAGCCCGCCCGCCGGTCAGGCTGAGTGAACCACCCCAGCCATCCGTGTTGCCGCGAATCGTGCTTTGCCGGAGCGTGCCTCCCGCAATCCGTACCCCGGCCCCCGTGCGGCCGGATGTGTTGCTGTACACGGTACACTGAACCCCAAGCGCCGAACCCGCCAGGTAAAGGCCGCCCCCCTGCCCTTGCCCACCGCTTCCACTGACCACATTCTTGGTGAAGTAACAATTCGATATAACCCCACCCGAGGCATAGACACCTCCCCCGTAAGCGGCCGCATTATTGGTGAACGTGCAGTTCAGGATCAGCCCCGCCACCAGGTTGGCGCCGCCGCCATTCATACTGGTGGCCGCGCCTTTTCGCACGGTGAATCCATCCAGGACTGCATCGGCATGATTGATCCCGATCACGCGGATCGTGCCGCTGGTCCGTTCAAGAAAGGTCACCAGCTTGCCGTTTACGCTGCGCAGGGTGACTCCCTTGATCAGGTTCAATTGTTCGGTGACCCCGTAGGTTCCGTTGGTCACCCAGATGGTGCTGCCGTGATAGGCCAGGTCAATCGCATCGGCAATCGTGTTCGCTGCCTGGGTCCAGTCGGCATAGGGCAATGTGTTACCGCCTCCCACCCACACGTAAAGGTCCGTCGGCGAAACGCGCAGGTAGGATACCCGTGTGACATTCGTCACTTCGTTGAGGTCGTTGCTGACCACCAACCGCACGGTGTAACGCCCCGGACTGTAGACATTCGTCACCACCGGGTATTGCGTCCCAGTCCGGTCAAAGGTTCCGTCATTGTTGAAATCCCATCGGTAGGTCACCGAATCGGTGTGCTCACCTTCCAACGTGGCTGTGAAGACAGCCGCCAGCGACCCCAAGGCATCGGTTACCGGTGCCGAGAACCCACACCGTAAAGGCCCCCCGTCGGAGGCGGGCGCCTCAAACGCACCCAGGTCATGGACGGCAACCGAATCCCCGTCCCCGTCCAGGGGCCGCGGATTGCCGTCACGGTCCAGGGTGATGGTTGCCAGATTCGCCCCGCTGTCCCGGCATATGGAGCCCGCGGCCAACTGGTAATCCCGGTTGACCCGATCAACGAAATCCGGCACGCCTAAAAGATTCCCCGTCCCCGTCGCCAGTTCCGACGCACAGGAGTATCGCACCAGGTTGGTGCTGTACAGGTCGTTGTCCGCCCCGCTTTCAGTCAGGGTATTGTAATAGATGATGCTGTTGGAAATGCTGCCGGCGCTGTGGTAGATGCCTCCGCCCAGGCCCGTGGTCCGGTTATCCGCCAGCGTGCAGTTCAGGATGCGCGATCCGGCGGTGTTCATGAAGATCCCGCCGCCACCGCCGTTGTACGAGCCCCCGCTGTTCTTGAACAACAGGCTGTTCTCAACCAATCCAACGCCCTCCATGGAAATCCCGCCGCCGCCATGCCCGGCCGTATTGTGGGTTATGGTGCTTCGCCGAACGGTTGCCGCGGTCATGCAGATACCACCGCCCCCCCGGGTGGCGGTGTTGCTGGAAATCGTGCAGTTCTCCGCAACGCCACCGGCCAGGTAAAGCGCCCCCCGCCCCGAACTGCCGCCGCCCCCCAGATCGTTGGCCGCATTATTCCGGAACAGGCAGTTGCTGACCATGCCGGCCGTCATAAAAACGGCTGATCCGAAAACCGCGATGTTGTTCGTAAACACGCAATCCCGGATGAGGCTGTTGGCGGTCTGGTAAATGGCGCCCCCATAGCTGTCGGTTCCCGATGTGGCGCTGTATCCGCGTTTGAAGGTCAAACCTTCAATGACGGCGCCGGCGATGGTCACATAGAAGCCGCGCCGGCGGTCACCACTGGATGCGTTGATATCAAGGATCGTTCCGGCAGCGCCATTCCGGCCGCGGATGATCACGGCATTGGTCACGTTGACCGGCGGTTTCAGCGTGAAAGTCGCGTTGGTCAGCAGAACCACCGCGCCCGGATAGGCAACATCCAGCGCCGCTTTAAGATTGGTGGCCGCCGTGGCCCAGGTGCTGTAGGGTGACTGGTGGCCGCCGTCGGGTGCGACGTGAAAGATGTTGGTCAGCACCATGATGTAATCGACACGGGTCGTCACGGCATACGCCGACACATCGTTGGTCACACGCAGGGTCACATCGTACCAGTCCGGCGTCGAAAACGTATTGGTCACAATGCCCCGGCCGACCCCCTCGACATCCCACGTGCCGTCGCTGTTGAAGTCCCACCCGTACCAGACAATGTTGGTGTTGGACCCCGCCACGTGGGCAGTCAATACCGCGGTCACGGACCCCCATCCCTGGTTGGTAGAAGAAACGAAATCACAACGCAAGACCCCCGCCGCGACGTTGGTGAGTTCGTAGGCGCCAAGATCGTATTGCGCACCCCCCGCGCCATCTCCATCCTGCGGGCGAATGCGCCCATCCAGATCCACGCCCGCCCCCGGGTTGAATCCTGCATCCACACAGGCAGATCCCATGCGCAGGCGATAATCGCTCAATGACACGGAAACGAACTCCGGGTCATCCCCGATATTACCCGTTCCGGCTGGCGGGGGATAGGAACACGTATACGCCGCCGTGACCCCGCTGCCGGCGATATTGTTGGTCTGTTGTTCCCGCACATAGGTGGTGTTCGGATGCCAGTATACGATGCTATTGGTAAGCGAGACCGTGCCCACGGTATTGGTCACCCCGGACCCCGCGTTGCGTACGATGGTGGCATGCGACAGGTTGGCGGATCCCCCTCCGCCGCGAAACCCGTGGCCGGTCTGGCCGTATACCAACAGGTTGGTGGCCGTCAGCGTGCCGCCAGCCTGGAAAATCCCGGCGCCCTTCCCGTTGGCCACGGTCACCCGGTCCAGGCATACCGTCCCCTGCTTCACATACAGGTTACGGGATCCCGTCGTGACGCCATTTGCCGTCATCATGCAACCGGTGATGCGGGCCTGGATGCTGGCGCCGTCCAGGCACAGGGCATCGCCGAATTCCACCGCGGATCCATCGGTCAGTTTGGTGCTGCATTTGGTAAAGGTATTGGAAACGATGATCAGCGGCGCAACGTCCAACGCATAAAGGGCGCCTCCCCAGGAGTAGCATGACGGATAGTCGTGAACATACTGCGAGGCCGCAATGGAGTTTGACCACACGTTATCGGTCAGCACGGCCTGTCCTCCGGACAGATACAAGGATCCACCACGCTCATAGCCCGAACGCGTCGAAATGTAATTGCCGTGAAATTGAACGTTCGACACCACGACATCCGCGTTCACGCAGGCTATCGCGCCGCCATAACCCTGTTCCCACCACCAGCCGCCGGTAATGCGGTTGTTAACGAACTGGGAATTTCGGATGTCCAGGCTGCCTCCTCCGGTCATATAGATCGCTGCTCCGTACCGGCTGCCCCCCTGTATCAGGTTGTGGTTGCTGACAATACAGTCACGCAGGGCCAACGACGATCCGGATTCAACCCGAAACGCACCGCCGTCTGCAGCGTTGTGCTTTCCATCCGCCAACGTAACCCGTTCCACCGCTACCGTGGAAGCGTATACCCTCCCGAGGCACAGGTAAGTCACCGCCCCATCCCGCTTCACCACGCTGGCCACATTGGTCAACACACCCGGAGTACCCGTAAGCCCCTGGTACCCGCCCTT
>MHBQ01000062.1:5883-7620 GCA_001803315.1 Lentisphaerae bacterium RIFOXYC12_FULL_60_16 | reverse complement strand
TGATCCGCGGGATCATTGCGTCGGGAGTCTATTCAAACTTTGCCCGTACGCTGGGAACCCTGCTGTCCAACGGGGTGCCCATCGTCCAGGCACTGGCCATTGTCGAGACGACGGTGGGCAATGCCATTATCGCGGATGAAATCCACAAGGCACGGGAACGGGTGACGGACGGAACCACGATCTCCCGCCCGCTGGCGGCGGGCGGCGCGTTTCCGACAGCCATGATCGACATGCTCCAGGTGGGGGAACAGACCGGTGACATGGCCAATGCGCTGGATCACATTGCCCGCCGTTATGAGAACGAGTTGAACCGCAACATCAAGATCTTTACCACGGCGCTGGAACCCATCATGATCGTGCTGGTGGCCGTGGCGGTGGGGTTTGTCGCTGTCAGTATCCTGATGGCGGTGTTCAGTCTGACCAGTGGCATGGATGTCTGATATGGAAACGGGAGGAAAAGCCATGAAACAAAAACAACAAGCGGAAACACGACAGGCGCGGCGGGCGGCGTTTACCCTGATCGAGGTGTTGCTGGTGGTGGCGATTCTCGGCATCCTGGCGGGTGTCGTGGTGGGCAGTTTCAGCGGTCGTCAGAAATCCGCCATGATCCGGGCCGCCCGGGCGAGTATTGCCAACATCGGAACCGCGGTGAACCTGTATGAAGTGGATACCGGACGTTTTCCTGCAGGCTTGCAATCGCTGATCCAGAATGATGGTGCACCGAACTGGGATGGCCCCTACCTGCAGGGCGGAATGCCGGCGGATCCCTGGGGAATCCCGTTCCAGTATCAACAGCAGGGGGATCGGGCTTTCAAGATCACGTCGGCGGGACCCGATCAAAAGCATGGCAGCGAAGATGATATATCCAGCTTTGCACAGGAATAGGCATTCCACCCGGTGCCGTGGCTTTACCCTGGTGGAGTTGTTGCTGGTGGTTGCCATCATCGGGGTGATGACCGCTATCTCGCTGCCCTCGTTCGTGCGATCCATGCGGGGTAACCGGTTGCGTTCGGCCGTACGGACCGCAGTGGCCGCCGGCCGGTACGCCCGGAGCATGGCGGTCATGCGGCAGGTGGAAATGCAACTGGTGGTGGACCTTGATGGCGGCGTGATCCGGGTTCGGGAAGGGGCGGGTTTCCGGCGCGTTGAACCGGTTGTGCCGGTGGAAGCGGACGTGCCGCCCGACGATGCTGCATCGGATCCGGGCCCTGTTCGGGAAACGGGGGATCTACCGGCGGTTCAACCGCCTTCGGGCGGAAACCTGATCGAACGGGCCCTGGACCAGGTTCGGGTGGCCTATGTCGAATCGGGGGGCGATTCAGGCCGGATTGAGAGCGGGACGGCCACGATCCGTTACCGGAGCAACGGCACGTGCGAGGCGTATCGCCTGCGCATTGAGGATCAAGCGGGTGATTCAACGGAAATCCGCGTGGATGTGCTGGGCAGTGCGCGAACGGAACGGGGTACACGATGAAGGATTGTTCCGGGATGACCCTGATCGAGGTCATGTTGGCATCGTTCCTGTTGGGGGTGGGGTTGCTGGTGCTGGTGACCGGTGCGGGTCGGTGTGCCGCCGTCATGCGCAAGGCGGCTCTATTCCAGGAAGCCCGATGGGTGATGGACCAGGGCGAGGTGGATCATCCCTTGATCCGGACCAATGATGTTTCCGTACTGGAAGTGTCCGAAACCGAATATCCCAACGGGTTCACGTACCAGCGGGTGGTTGAGGATGACGAG
>MHBQ01000062.1:0-5825 GCA_001803315.1 Lentisphaerae bacterium RIFOXYC12_FULL_60_16 | reverse complement strand
GTTCGTTCGAAGAAGTCGTGCGGTACGTCTATGTGGAGCCGCGCCGTGAATAAGCGCCCCCTCATCACCGGGTTTACGCTGCTGGAAGTGCTCCTGTCGGTCAGCATCCTGGCGGCGATAACCGTGGTGACCTGGATGTGTTTTGGAACGGTGACCCTCGCCTGGCGAAAGGGGCAGACCATGGCCGACCGCCTGCATCATGGTGATTACATCATCGAGCAGGTGATGATGGGCCTTCGATCCGCCTATTTCCCGGAAGGCGGCCGGAATCGCGGAATTTACGGGATGTGGAACGAGGATGGGGGTGACGGGGAACAGGCGGAGGATTGGGTCAGCTGGGTCAAGCTGGGCGGCGCCCTGGTGGGCAACGATTGTCCCTTTGCCGGCAGCCCGCACCGCGTACGCCTGATGGTCCGGGACCGCGATGACGGCACGCGCGGGCTGGATGTGCAGGCCTGGCGCCTGCATGGCCAACCGGATGATTTTGATCCGGAAACGGTTGAAGCGATCCAACTGCCCGGCGCCATCAGCGGTTTCAACTGCCGGATGGCCTACGAACTCAAGGACGGGGTTATTGACTGGCTGGATGTGTGGGAACAGACCAACCGGTTGCCGACCGTGGTGGAAATAACCTTCACGCTTGAACCGGAAGATGAAGGTGATGCCCCGTTGACGGTCAAGCGCCTGGTGGGAATACCGGTGGGGGTGTTGTCATGGCAATAGCCCTCCCGTCCCGCCTGCGTGGATCGGCCCTGGTCGTGGTGTTGTGGGTGATCGGTCTGCTCTCCATACTGGTTTCCTCGATGGCTTTTGATGCCCACCTGGAGGCGCGCCTGACGTCGTATGCGCGCAAACGGCTGAAAGCCTATTACGTGGCCCGTTCGGGGCTGGACGTGGCCGAGATGCTGCTGAAGCGCAGTGCGGATATCCGTACCACCAAGCAGGAAAAATCCGATGATGCGGATGATGCCTGGTTTGAGGATGCGCGCCGGCTGGCCGACGGACTGGCGCTGGTGGGAATCGACATTCCGCTGGGTGAGGGCGTCATGAACCTGACCCTGGAGCCTGAACCGGCCCGGCGCAACGTGAACCGGTTGACCGAAGAGGATTGGGAACGGGTCCTGGTCATGAACGGCGTTCCCGAGGAATACTGGCCGGAATTGATCGATTCGTTCCAGGATTGGATCGACCCGGATGACCAGCCCCGGGTTCATGGCGCGGAGACGGACGACACCTATGCGCTGAAAGAGCCGTCGTACCGGGCCAAGAACGGCCCGTTGGATACGGTGGACGAATTGCTGCTGATCCGCGGGTTCAATGCCGCCATCGTCTATGGCGGTGAACTCGAGTTGAAATCCATATTCGCCGGAACCGACCCGGACAAGGTCGGGACGACGCCGGTGTCCGGGATGTATGACCTGTTGACGGTATACGGGGATGGCAAGGTGAATGTGAATGCCGCCAACCTGCGCGTGCTGATGACGCTGCCGGATGTGGATGAGGTTGATGCCGGCGCCATCATGGAAGAACGGGAAGGGCTTCTGGATGAGGCCGGCAACCAGGAACATGAACCGTTCCTGAATGTGGGCGATTTCATGGGCCGTATGCCGGGACTCAATCCCGCCGTTCGCAACCTGGTCAGCACCGATTCAGTCTATTACCGCATACGCAGTGTCGGCAAGGTCGGCAACGTGACCCAGGAGATGACCTGCGTGGCACGGTTCGCGAACAACCGCCTGACCGTCCTGCGCTGGTGGGAGGAACCGTAACCGTCTCCTTCAATCGGTTCCGGGCAATTCCACGCGCCATACCGGGGGACGGTGCCGGGTCCGGTAATCCGTGGCGGTCATGCCGATCGCATGCCGGAATTTCCGGGAGAAATACAGCGGGTCATGATAGCCAAGCCGGTCGGCAATCTGACGGATGGACAACGGGGTCTCCACCAGCAGGCGGCAGGCTTCCAGCAGGCGGATGCGCATGACATAACGGGCCGGTGGAACCCGGACAATACGGTTCCATGCCCGGCGGAACGTGGAGGGGGATAACCCGTGTTCCAGCGCCAGGGCGTCGAAATCATGCGGTTCAACAAAGGATTCCCTGACCCGGCGCCGGATGGCTTGTATCGCCTGGTCGGGTGAGGCCGTCGGTGGTGTCCGGGCCAGCAGGCTCTCGAGCAGCAGCGATTCGCACAGGCGATCGATCCGGTCCACCTGGTCACCCGGCGTATGGCCCTGCAGGAGTTCCATCAGTTGCTGGACGATGGCGCCGACGGTGCCTCCGCTTTCGATGCCCCAGGCTGGCCGGTCCTGCCGGTCAAACCCGCGTTCCTGCAACTGGAGCCGGCTTGCCTGACCGTAAATCAGGAACAATTCCGTCCACCATTCCGAGGGCTTGGATGGGCCATACTCCACGTGCCGGCCCGGCCATTGCGTTATGACACAGGGAGCCCGGACTGCCCAGGGGGTTGGTCCTGCCCGGTACTCACCGCCTCCTTCCAGGATGAAGGAGAAATTGCAGGTTTGGAAGGCGGTTCGTATCCAGCTGCGTTTGCGGGCAATGAATCCGATAGTCTCCACCGGCAACCCCGACGGGAACCGCCGGGGGAATGGTGACAGGTGGATGGAAAAATTGTCCATGACAAAGAAAATATAGTCCATTGTGCCGGAGTCAATCGATAAGTAATGTGGAAAAAATTTCAAGGCCATGAAAGGCCAAGGAGATAAACAAGCATGAAGTCGGCACTGGTGGTGTGGGGTGGATGGACGGGTCATGAACCGGAACAATGTGCGGCAATCGTGGCCCCGTGGCTGAAATCCAAGGGGTTTGATGTCACGGTGTCGACCTCGCTGGATGTGTACCTGGACAAGGAACGGCTGGCGAAATACAGCGTGATCGTGCCGATCTGGACGATGGGCCAGATCACCGGTGAACAGAGTGGTGCGCTGCAGGAAGCCGTGCGAAACGGTGTCGGGCTTGCGGGCTGGCATGGCGGCATGTGCGATTCGTTTCGCCAGGATACCGGCTACCAGTTCATGACCGGTGGCCAGTGGGTGCATCATCCCGGCGGCATTGTCCCGTATACGGTGAACATCATTGACCGCAAGGATCCGATCACGTGCGGCCTGGCGGACTTCAAGATGAAGTCGGAACAATATTATATGCACACGGATCCGGGCAACGAAGTGCTGGCCACCACCACGTTCAGCGGCCGCTTCGGCGGGATCCCCTGGATCAAGGGCACGGTCATGCCGGCTGTCTGGAAACGGCCGTATGGAAAAGGTCGCGTCTTCTACACGTCGCTGGGGCATGTGGCCAAGGATTTCGAGGTGCCGGAAACGATGGAAATCGTCAAGCGCGGCATCCTCTGGGCGGCACGCCAGCCGGTCACCGTGGAATATACCAGTCCCCGTAAGCGTCAGGCGGCGCGGCGTTCAAAGCGGTAGGATCAATCCCGGTTTAATAATAATTACCATGACGAAGGAGCAGCATGAAATATAAGAAGGCATCGGATGTGAAGGTGGGGGTGATCGGTTACGGTGGGGCATTCAACATGGGACGCCACCACCTCAACGAAATGAAGAAGGCGGGCATGGTCCCGACGGCGGTTGCGGAAATTGATCCCGAACGCCTGAAAGTGGCCGACCAGGATTTTCCCGGGATTGAACGGTATGCGACCGTGTCGGAGATGCTCCGGAAGTCGTCGGTGGATATGCTGGCCATCATCACGCCGCACAATACGCATGCCAAGCTGGCCATCCAGTGCCTCAAGGCCGGGCGCCATGTGGTGTGTGAGAAGCCGTTCGCAATCACCACCGCGGAATGCGATGCGATGATCACCGAGGCACGGAAGCACAAGTGCGTGCTGTCGACCTACCATAACCGGCATTGGGACGGCAACGTGATGCAGGCGGTGAAGGTGATCGGGTCCGGCGCGATCGGCCGGGTGGTCCGGATTGAATGCCACATGGGCAGCTGGGGCCAGCCGCGGGACTGGTGGCGGTCCAGCAAGTCCATTTCGGGCGGCGTCCTCTACGATTGGGGTGTACACCTGCTGGAATATTCCCTGCAGATCGCCAAGTCCGAGGTTACGGAGGTCAACGGGTTCGCCCATACGGGTTTCTGGGCGTCCAAGACGCGGTGGAAGAAGGATACGACGGAGGACGAGGGCTTTGCGGTGGTCCGCTTCAAGAGCGGCACCATGCTGACGCTGTGCATCTCGAGCATCGCCTCGAAGGGGTATGAGTCCTGGGTGGATTTCACCGGGACCAAGGGCGCCTATATCATGCGGGGCGGGGATTATGACCTGATCACCCACAACGGGACGGATATCGTCAAGACGACGGGCGCCAATCCTCCGTCCGAAGGTTGGAAGCTTTACCAGAATGTTGCGGACCACCTGGTCAAGGGCAAGCCGCTGGTGATCACGCCGGAATGGGCCCGCCGCCCGATCCACATCCTGGATCTGGCAAACCAGAGTGCGAAAACAGGTCGTGCCCTGTGCGCAAAATACGGTTGAGGGAGGAGACGACATGGATAAGGTGAAAGTCGGTATTGTCGGATGCGGGAACATCAGCGGCATTTATTTCAAAAACATGCAGCAGGTGTTCGAAATCCTGGAAGTCAAGGCCTGTGCGGACCTGGATATGGACCGGGCGCGGGCCAAGGCGACCGAGAACCCGGGTGTCGTCCCGATGACGGTGGATCAGCTGATGGCCGATCCTGAAATCCGCATCGTGGTCAACCTGACGGTTCCCAAGGCGCATGCATCGGTTGCGATGCGGGCCGTTGAGTCGGGCAAGAGTGTACACAATGAGAAGCCGCTCACCCTGACGCGGGATGAAGGCAAGGCCCTGCTCAAGGCCGCCAAGGCCAAAAAAGTCCTGGTGGGAGCCGCTCCCGATACCTTCATGGGCGCCGGGATCCAGACCTGCCGTAAATTGATCGATGACGGCGTGATCGGGGTGCCCGTGGCGGCCACGGCGTTCATGATGTGCCGGGGACACGAGGGCTGGCACCCGGATCCGGAGTTCTACTACGAGAAGGGTGGGGGCCCCATGTTCGATATGGGTCCGTATTACCTGACGGCCCTGGTCAACCTGATCGGCCCGGTTACCCGGGTCCAGGGTTCGGCCCGCATCTCGTTCCCGACGCGCACGATCACCAGCCAGAAGAAGAACGGCAAGGTGATACCGGTGGATGTGCCCACGCACGTGGCCGGCGTAATGGACTTCGCGAACGGGGCGGTCGGTACGATCGTGACCAGTTTCGATGTGTGCCGGCATCACCTGCCCTGCATCGAGATCCATGGCAGTGAAGGATCGCTCCAGGTTCCCGATCCCAACGGGTTTGGCGGCGAGCCGTTGTTGTTCCGTCGCGGGGCCCAGGACTGGGAAGCGGTCACGCTGACGCGGCCCTATGCCGAGAACAGCCGTGGTATCGGGGTTGCCGACATGGCCTACAGCCTGTTGCGCAAGCGCCGCCCGCACCGGTGCAGCAGCAAGCTGGCCTACCATGTGCTCGACCTGATGCATGCCTTCCATGATGCGTCGGACAAGGGCAAGGCGGTCAAGGTGAAGAGCTCGTGCGAACAGCCGCCGGTTCTCCCGGCGGATCTCAAGCCCGGCCAGCTCGACGCCTGACGGTGATGATCCGGAAATGAGACGGTCCCGGTGGAGCCATCCGCCGGGACCGTTTGTTTTCAGGCCCGGGGGTGGGACGGGTGGGCGAAGACCAGGTCGCCCAATCGGACGTTCAACGCGTCCGCGACCATGGCGCATTTGGCCTTGAGCAGGAAGTAGAAGTTTTCGGGACGTTCGTTGCAGGTC
>MHBQ01000061.1 GCA_001803315.1 Lentisphaerae bacterium RIFOXYC12_FULL_60_16 | reverse complement strand
GGCAGGGGTGGGGGCAAGGGGGGCGGGACCACTGCCGGGGGCGGTGCCGGAGTAACCGGGATCGTTACCGGTTGGCGTGGCGTTTCCGGTACAGGAACGGGTTCGGGTGTTGGTTCCGGCACGGGTTTGGGCGGTACCGGGAGCACCGGTTCCGTTTCGGCCGGTTCGATGGGTTTGGGTGGCGGCTTGGTAAAGGGGTCATCCAGACTACTGATGTCGTAGAACCGGGTGTTTTGGGTGGTCCGTTTACGGAACGCCGTATTTCCGATGGATTGCACCACCAGGGCCAGGGGAAGGGAGATTTCCGTGCGGTCCGAATAGGCGGCATGCTGGAGCAGGTGGGTGGGTATATGATAGGCCAGATCCGCCACGGCCATTTTTACGCGCCCTTTGGCCAGCTGGGCAAACAGGTCATCCAGGGTGATGGTGAGCCGCTGGACCGTTTCCGTTTCGGTTGGCGGTGTGGTGTGGTGGGCGGCGGGAATCAGGTTCAATGCCTCGCCCAGGGTCAGGCGGAACTGCGGTTCGGACGAAGCGGCCGGTGCCGGTGCGGCCGGGGCATCACCCAGCACGCCTTCGATCATGCGCAGGGCATCCAGCACATGGTTGACATCGGGCGCCGGCGTGCTGTCGGGCGGTTCGTTTTTCGGCATGACGTTTACCATTTCATTAATCATCTTGCCGCATGCCGGCGCATGTCAAGCCTTTGCTGGCTTTCCGGGAGGGGGGAAATGGGAGCCCGGGTTTGCCTTGAGCCCGGACGACCAACACAGTAGGCTGTGGGGATTGGACCCTGATAAGGAATACGGTTTGAAAGGTATGGGTATACTGCTGGTGTGGCTGGTGACCCTGACGGGAATCGTCCGGGCGGATCTGTTTACCGCCGTGAAAGACGGCCAGGTGGATGCGGTTCGCGAGGCCTTGGCGGCCGGGGCGTCCACCGTTGCACAGAATGCGGAAGGCCAGACGGCCCTGCATGTTGCCGCCGCCCTGGGACGGGTGGCTATTGCCGACCTTCTTTTTCAGCGCGGGGCGGATTTGCAGGGTATTGACCCGGTTGGCCGCACCCCCCTGCATGAGGCGGCCGAAGGCGGCCATGTCGATATGATCCAGTTTATCCTGGACCGCATTCCCGATCGCGACCGCCTGCCGGCCATCAATGCGGTGGATGAAACCGGGTCCTCCCCGTTGCACCTGGCCGCCCACGCCGGGCATCGCGCGGCCGCGGACCGACTGATCCTCAAGGGCGCCCGGATCGAGGCGGTGGACCGGGAGGGACGGGTCCCCCTGCACCGGTCCGTGGAACAACAGCATTTGGACCTGTCGCGGCTGCTGGTGGACCGGGTGCGGGACCGGAAAGCTTATGTCAACCGGCCGGACCGGGCCGGGCAGTCCGCGCTGCATTACGCCGCCGCGCGCGGCTTGACCGACCAGGTGCGGTTGTTCCTGCCCGGCATTGCGGACCGGCGGGCGGATGTGGATCTGGCCGATGCGGCCGGCATGACCCCGTTGCATGTGGCGGCGGCGGGCGGCTGGATCGAGACGCTCCGGGTCCTGCTCCGGGAAGGCGCCGGGGCACGGGTGGTGGATCAGGCCGGCAAGACCGCCCTGCATGCCGCGGCCGAAGCCGGCCAGGCCAATGCGATCCGGGTCCTGGTCGAATCCGTTTCCAATCCGCTGATCTATGTGAACGAGACAACCCGGGACGGACTGACCGCGCTGCATCTTGCCGGGGCCAACGGACACATCAAGGCCGTGGAATGGTTGCTGGAGTCGCGGGCCGATCCGTTGAAGGCGGACGCCGCCGGCCAGTTGCCGGTGCATGCCGCGGCGGCGGGCGGGCACTACCATGTGGTGCGCCTGTTGCTGGACCGGTTGACGCCCGTGGCGGCGGCGGGTCCGGATGCGATGACCCCGCTGCATGCGGCGGCCATGAATGGCGATGTGAACCTGATGGAATTGTTGCTGGACCGGGGGGCGTCGCCGGGCGCCGTGCGGCAGGACGGCGCCACGCCCGTACATGTGGCGGCAGCGGCCGGGCATGCCCAGGCGGTGCGGTTCCTGGTGGGACGCGGCGCCAACGTCAACGCCCGGACGACGACCGGACTGACGCCGCTCGACATGGCCGAACAGGCGCGGCAGGCCGCCTGTGTCGAAGTGCTGCGATCGGTGGGTGGTGTGGCGGGAAATGTAAAACCCTGACACGTGAGGTGGACGAGCGTGTGAGGGTGGAGTTGGGAACGAAGTACCGGTAGGGCGAGGTGTCCCTACCGAGCCGCTTCGGGTGGAGCGTTGGATTAAGGAGGATGCGTTGAAAATTCTGGTGACGGGTGCGGCGGGATATTTGGGACGTGGATTGGTGAAACCCTTTCTGGGCAAACACGAGTTGCGGCTGATGGACGTGGTCGATTGGGAGGCGCCGGCCGAAAAAATGATCGGCAGCGTGGCGGATCTTGAGGTGTGTCGCCGGGGCATGCAGGGTATGGATGCGGTGGTTATCGCCCACATGGCTACGCGTCAGACCGGGTCCTACGAAACGCCGGTGCTTCCGTTTGACATCAATGTGAAGGGAACCGCCAACCTGTTGTTTGCCGCGATGGAACAGAAGGTGGAACGCATCTGCCTGATTTCCAGCGCCGCGGCCGTGGGCGGCTATCCGCCGGAAACGTTCCGGACCCGTGATATGCCCCTGCAGTCGGGCAAGGACATGTATTCCCTGTCCAAGACCTGCCAGGAACTGTTGACGGAACATTATCACCGTCATTTCGGCATGCGGATTGCCGTCCAGCGGGTGGGTTGGATTGTGGATGCCGATACCTGCGTCACCAAGTATGGGGAGAAGCTTCCGCACTATAATTCCGGCATGGTGGATCCGCGGGACATGGGCGAAGCCGCCCGGCTGGCGCTGGAGTTGCCGGACCTCGGGTACGAGATCTTTTATGTGGCCGGTTCGCCGGGATCGGAGAAGTGTTATGATCTCACGTACGCGGAACAGCGGCTGAAGTGGAAACCGAAATTTGATTTCAGCAACCTGCCCAGCCTGGAGGAATTCAAGCGCCGGCAGGAAAACAAAGCGTAGAAGGATTCTACCCGGTTATGCCGGATGGTTGGTTTCCTCCAGGAGTGCGTGCAGGGCGTGCCACCCCATGGCGCGGATACCCGGGCATAGCGGAGTGGGTGCCGCGCGTTCAGCCGTGCCGGCATGAATGACCGCTGCACGCGATACCGCGTGAGGAGGCATGGCCGCCCTGAGACGGATCATGGAACGCGCATCATCCGGCATGGGGGTACGGGTGGCCTTGGCCTCGATCAGCAATAACCGGCGGTTCCCCTCGTCCAACACAAAATCAACTTCCAAACCCTGCCGGTCCCGGAAGTAGTACAAATTCCGTTCTTGTCCCCGGTTCAAGCGGTGTTTAACGATCTCGGAGGCGACAAGGCCCTCGAACAAAGGGCCGAGGAATGGTGAGGTCGCCAGGGATGACGCGTCCCGGATTCCCAGCAGGGAGGCCACCAGTCCTGAATCAACGAAATAAAGTTTCGGGGTTTTTACGATCCGTTTCCCGAAGTTTTCATAATAGGGCGGTGTCAGGATGATCTGCCCGGTGATTTCCAGGATGCCCAGCCATTGGGTAATGGTGGGCACACTAACTCCCAGCGGTGCGGCCAGGTCGGTTTTGTTGAGCATCTGGCCGCACCGGCCGGCGAGCAACCCCATGAAACGGCGGAAGGTCGAAAGATCGCGGATCGAGGTAACGGCTCGCACATCACGCTCGAGATAGGTCTGTATATAGGAACGGAACCAGATATCCGCCACATCGGGTGCGGCCAGCACTTCCGGGAAACCGCCTTGAAGCAGGGTGGTGGTCGACACCTCCTCCGCCGAGAAAGGGAGGAGTGAAAAGACGGCCACCCGTCCTGCCATGGACTCCGTGACACCCTTCATCAGGGGTGCTTCCTGGGAACCGGTCAGCAACCATTCCCCTTTTCGTTCCGGATGATGATCGATGCGGGCACGAAGATAGGCGAACAGTCCGGGCACGTTCTGCATTTCGTCAAGGATGACCGGAAGCGTAAGGCTGTCCAGGAACGAGTGAGGATCAGCCCGGACCCGGGCAACGACATCCGGATCCTCAAGCAAGACATATTGGGCAGACGGGAAAAGATGGCGTAGCAAGGTGGTTTTGCCGGATCGTCTTGGTCCCGTAACCAGCAGGGCGGGAAAGTGTCCGACCGCACGGACAAGTTCCTTCTCCAGAGTTCTTGTCTTATATCGCATGTGACATATCTAAACTTATACTTTAGAATTGTCAACACGATCCGACAAGGTTCATCGCGGGCTAAAACATCACAATATCACCGGCATGGGCGGGTTTTTGTTTCCATTCCGGTAGAATATCGGCAATGCCGACCGCCTGGTTCGGATCCACCTCAACCAGACGGACCTTGGTGACGAATTCAGCGTCCCCGATGCCGGGCCGGTAAAGCAGCAGCTCCGGGTTCAGCGGGGTCGGTGAAGCCGCGCGTAATTGCGCATACTGGGCGAGAAATTCGCTGTCCAACGACAGGATGACAAAACACCATTCATCATTCGAGGACTGGACCGAACCCTTCCGGCCACGGCTGAATTGTACCGGCATGGCCGTTGGGTTCTCCGGCTTGAATACCTGCGCACTCAGCCGGCGATTCTCGTCTTCCAGTTCATCGATGCGTTCCTGGCTGAACGCGATTTGCCGTTGGTGTTCCCGGACCTGGTCCTCCATGCCGGCCAGCGTTTCATCCCGGGCGGCAAGCTGCCCATCGCGTTCCTCCACTGCAGCCCGCAAACCTGCCAGGACAACCGCCTGTTCGCGGGCTTGTTGCAGGGCCTTCCGAAGCGTCTGCTTGCGTGTATTCACGTCCGTTATGGCCGTGACCAGCTCTTCACGGGTCGCTTGAAGCTGGATCCGTGTTTCGTTCAGGCGCTTCAACTGTCCGATTCCGTGGGACACGGTTTCATCGAGCAGGGCCTGCATGGTGCCGGGCCCTTCCGTGAACCATTCCCCCGTATGGGGATGCTTCACCGGTTCCAGGGTGATCGGATCCAGCCGGTAATAGGTTCGGAGCTGGTCGAGCCGCCGGTCGATTTCAAACACACCCGTCAGCGGCTTTTCCAGTTCGGGACGATACGGCACCCAGAAATCCGATATCCGGGGCTCGGCGGGAAATTCGTCCGTCACCTCGTCCAAATCCCGTTCGGGCCAGGAGGCCGTCTTCCCGGGTTCCGGCTGGCCGGTTTCAAGGGTTACGGCAAGCATCATCAGTGCCTGCTCGAGTTTCAGGGTGCGTCCTTTCAGCACCACGCGTTGGCGGTATAGTTGAATGGCGAGGGTCAGTGCAACCCCGGCGGCTACCAGTTGAATCACGTGCAGGACCATCAGGATTCGTTTCATGACGGGCTCCTTTCCGTTTACAACCCATTCGACGCGGCACCCTCCAGCTTCAGATTGAAAAGACGGCCGTCGCCCGGCGATTCGATCTGCACGGTTCCCGAATCGGGATCAGCGGCACGAACCACATATGTTGCGCCATCACATTCAAACGGCAACCCAACCGCAACCGGGTACAGGGTCCCGGCGGCGTCAATCAAACGAATCTGAAGGGCGTCCCGGGGTCCGGTCCTGCCGTGGACCAGGACCCGCACGGCATTTCCTTTTTCCAACACCAGTTCCGACACGTCCCGCTTGATTCCGTGTGACATCCCGGTGGGACCGGCGGATTCCCATTTCGGCACATGCCGCGCCACCCGGTATCCCTCGATGACTTGTCCAAGCCGGACAAAGACCGTTCGGGATTCATCCCGCGTATTCAGCTGAAACGACTCGGATCCGTCCGGCATGATGCTTCGGGCCATATAGACATAGGGAAACGATTCCACGGCAAGCAGGCGGAACGGGCAAGGCGCGGGCATAACCTGCAGGATGGCTGCTCCGGCCGCGGCCGCCAGGAGACCGGCGGCCGTCGCCAGTTTTAGCTTAACGAGGAACATGCCTTTTTGTGCCAGGTCGGCCAGGGGGCCCGCCATCCCGGTTCCTGCGCCCGCGCCAAGGCCGCCGGCAAGCGCCCCGCCGACGATCCGGCTGATGGTTTCCGCGGAAACGGCGGCTTGTGCCATGTGGGAACCCATCAATGAAGCGAGGAGGACGTTGGTCATCATGACCTGCCGGCGTCCCAGGAGTATCCGGAGTTTTCCCAGGGCGCGTTCCACCCGCTTGGTCGCCGTATTCTCGGAAAGGTTCATGGCATGCCCGACTTCTGCAAACGGCTTGTCCTGGATGAATCGAAGCAGGAGAATTTCCCGGTCTTCACGTCCCAGGTCATCCATGGCGGCATCCAGTGCCGGAGCGAGTTCATGCCAGGGTCCGTCCCCGGAATCAGGAGGCATGGATTGTTCCATGGCTTTCATCTGCCGTTGCTCCTGTCGGATCCGGCGGCGAATGACTTCTGAAGCGACCAAACGGGTCGTGTTATAAAGCCATCCGACCAGGCGGGCCTGTTGCCCGGCATGCAACCGGGATGCCTTCCGTGCCAGCAGGATGAAGACCGCCTGCACCACATCATCGGCATCGGACGGCCCCACGCGCCGGATGGCGCTGGCGCGGACCATCGGGGAATAACGGTGGACCAGTTCGGCCATGGCGCTTTCCGTGCCATTCCGGGCGAATTCCTGTATAAGGCCGGCGTCATCCATACATCCCTCCACCATATTGTGGCCGTCAACTCCTGAAACCTGACAAGGAATTTTCATTTATCGCCGTTACCAGGACAGAGAAAGTGGATGATCGGGGTAATCGGTCCGGCCCACACTACGCGCCGACTGCCAGCCGCCGGCTGATGTCGCGGGCGGAGAGGTTCTCATTCAGCCAGGCGGTGAAGGACCGGTTGGATTCCATGGCCTTCTTGACGGGGGAGGCCGCTTCCACATTTCCAACCAGGATACAGCCGGTCATCCGGCCGTCATGGAAGACATCATGGGCATCGGTTGTATCGGTTTATTTCACTTCGCTGAACTTGGCGGCCGGAGCCCCGCAGATCGGGCATTTTTCCGGGGCGCTGCCGAACACCACGTTCCCGCATACCGTGCACAGGAACACCTTGGCGGCGGCCATGTCGCGGCTGTTCTTGACGGCCTCGAGCGCCTCGGTGTAGTGCCGGAAGTGGACTTCCTCCGCCGCCATGGCGTTCTTGAAGGAGGCCAACGCCGGCTGGTTGCCTTCCTTTTCGGCTTCGGCGACGAATCCGGGATACATGCTCTTGAACTCATGGCTTTCGCCTTCGGCGGCTTCGGCCAGGTTTGAAGCGGTATCCTTGATGCCGCCCATGACGCGCAGGTGGGCGTGGGCATGCAGGGTTTCAGCCGCGGCGGCGGCACGGAAAAGTTTTGCCACCTGCTTGAAACCGTCGGCTTCAGCCTTCTTCGCAAATGCGAGGTATTTCCGGTTGGCCTGGCTTTCGCCGGCGAATGCTGCCTTCAGATTGTCCATGGTTGCCATGATATGTCTCTCCCGTTGCTTGGTTGAACCTCCATCATCCCAGATCAGGGCCCGGGAAGCAAGCACAGGCGGGCGGCCCTAGTCTGGTTGGCAGGCAAGCCGTGTGATGAACCGACGGGCATCCATTTCGGGGCAACGGCTTCGCGTGATATGGCCCCATCCGCAGCGTTGTCGCCGTCGGCGCATACGGGAGTATGGCGCCGACGGCTCCGCCTTGCGGCTGGAGCCATCTGACGCGAATCCGTTGCCCTTTTCGAAATGGAAGCCCGGGTTTACCTCGCGGTCCGGTCGAGTACGCCGGGACCGCGATGGAATAAGGAAAAGAGTTGGAATTGTGCGGAGCGCATGGAGGGGCGAGCTCCCGCGAGCCCGTCTGGTCCGACTGGAGCCGGCCCGACCCCGGGCCGGTCTTGCTGGAACCACGGAGGGGAGTTTGACAGGATCAACAGGAGGGGAGGGGAGATTGCCCGTACGCCGTGCTGAAAAAGCCTGCAATTCATTCCGGATTGTGCATGATAG
>MHBQ01000060.1:44745-49259 GCA_001803315.1 Lentisphaerae bacterium RIFOXYC12_FULL_60_16 | reverse complement strand
CGCATTTGGCCTTGAGCAGGAAGTAGAAGTTTTCGGGACGTTCGTTGCAGGTCTCGAAATTGCCGTGTCCCTTGCTGACCAGGACATCCGCCTGGCGTACCGCGTCCAGGAATTCGCCGGATACACGGGTCCAGTCGACCCCGATATCGTTGGAACCGGTGCCGATAACCGGAACCCTGTCGGTGAGCCCGACGGCGTGGGCGTCCTCCAGCGTGGCATCGTTGATGATGGGTCCGGACTTGACGGTGAAGGTGACCGTGGTTCCGGTCTTGAGGATGGCTTCGACCAGCGGCATGTCGAACACGATTTCGCCCGCATTATCGCCCAGGTAGACCAACTTCCGTCCGGGGCCGAGTTCCTTCCGGAACTCCTCGATGGCGTTCAGCTTGAACGGTTGATCGAGCATGGCCGGGATGTCTTTGGCGATGTCGAAAGCGTGCCCGATGCCGAGATCGATCAGGTTGCCGGCGGCAGCGGCATGAATGGCGGTTTGGAGCGGGTCGGGGGATGCCGCGATCCGGGCACGGATGGAAGGCAGGAGTTCAAGGGCGATCCGGTTGCTTTCCGCCTTGATGGCGTGGTAGGGGTCCGGGTTACCCGTGATGCCGGTGACGGTTGCATAGAGGGGCCGGGACAGGCTGGCAGGGGTGCGTTCGAGATCGGTTTGCGCCACCCAGCGGGCCACCTCCTGCATAACACGCAGATGCTGGGCGGGGTTGTCGCAGGCCAGGCGCGCGGCGCCCAGGGCCTGGCGGAAGACGCAAACGATGCAATCGGGTTTTGCCTTCATGGCGGGACGGGTAGGTCAGCCGGATCAAGGTCCGGCAAGGAAACCGATGAAACACACGCAGGATCAGGTTGTTTCCAAAGACCTGATCCGCGAGGCTGGTACCCCCTAGGGGAGTCGAACCCCTCTTTCCAGGATGAGAACCTGATGTCCTAACCGATAGACGAAGGGGGCAACAACGCAGGTAACCTACCGGTGGGTGGCGGGTTGTGTCAATCTCTTCATTGCACAATCACGACCGCGACGTCAAGCGGCTGGACGGTCACCGTGAGTGCGTTTCCCCGGCGTTGCATCGGGTTGCCGAACAGCGCGTCGGCGCGATTCCAACCGGCGATGGAAAGGGTTTCGGTAACCGGCTCGCCGGTTGGATTGGTCAGCAGCCATGCCTCCTTGCCGGGGGTCACGCGCTTGCGCAGGATCAGGCGACCGTCATGTTCCGGTTGTACACCGCAGGCGGCGAGCAGGGCGTGGATGGCGGCGTGGATGGCCGGATCGCGATATGCGGTGCCGCTGTGTCCGACGTAAGTGCCCAACAGCCACGCCTGGCCTTTGCCGACCTGACGCCGTGTGCCCGCCACGGCGTCGCCGGCGAATAAAACCGACTCGGCGCCGGCAAGGCAGTCGAAGGTCTGGCGATAGACATTGGCACGCAGGGAATGGCCGGACAGCGGCCCGGCGCCCGCAAGCATTTGCGCGTCGAGGTATTCGCCCCAGGTGCGTTCGGGAGGCGACCAACGCGATCCGTTGTCGGGTTCGCGTACCATGGCGAAGCCGGTTTGGCGGACACCGAAGAGGGCGGCGAGGGAAGGCGACAGTTCCCCCCGGTTGCAGATTCCCGCTTCGTTGATGCGGCCCGGAGCGGCCTCGCTGATCAGGTGTCCGCCGGCTTCGACATAGGCCGCCAGCTTACAGGCAAGTGACTCGGAGAGGGACAACGGGAATGGCAGGATCAGCGCCGCATATTGCGCGGCATGGTCGAGATCGTGATCGGCGCTGAGCAGGTCGACGGGGATGTTGGACTCCCATAGCAGGCGGTGCCAGCCGCGGGTGCTGTAGGCGAGGTTGTCGCCGCCTTGCGCCAGATGCATGCAGAGCTGGAAGTTGGCCTCGTTGGCCAGGATGCCGACCCTGGCGGGTTGGAGCGTGGGCTGGGCAAATAGGTCGGCGTGTGTATTCAAGGCACGGCCGATGCGGCCGGCCTCGGCGAGGCGGAGCGTCGTGTCGCCGGTGCTGTCGAGCAGGCTGAACCCATTCTGCTCGGCGGCCATGATTTCGGCGCGGGTAACCCAGAAGGAGATGGCGGTTACACCGCTGGAGACGGCGGAGAGCATCCAGCGGCGCATGTCCTCGGTGGATGGCACGCGTCCCTTGTGGAACCCGATGCTGACCGGACCGCCCTGGAATTCGGCAGCCCATATGGGACCGCCCCCGGCATGTCCCTGGCCTGGATTGGCGCTGCGAATGGCGTCGTAACCGTAAACGACCGAGCTCCAGGCTTCCATCAGCAGCGCGTGTTCCCGCGTGAACGGGCGCTGGTAACCGTCATCCCAGGGGTTGCCACACCCCCAGGCGGGGTAGCAGGAGGATCCGAGGAAGTCCTGGCAGCGGGCATGGTTCCAGTCCTGCCCGGAGGCGAAGGAAGGCACTCCTTTGTGTGCAAAGACCGGCCGTTTCAACGGATCGGCGGCGCGGATCGCGGTGGCGCGGGCTTTGAGGATGCTGCCGATCTGTATGTTGTCCATGAAGGTCTGCCACTGTATGTCAACCGCCTGGGGCTGTCGTGCGCCCGGCGCCCGGCTGGGAAGGATTGCTTCCCAGCCGGGATAACGCGTGTTCCACGAGCGGTTCAGGGTGTCCAGGTCGCCATGACACGTATTCAACCAGCGGTGGAAGGCGGCGAGGGTGTGTGGACAGAAGCAGACGGCATGACCCACCAGTCCCTCGGCCCAGTAGCCGATCTCCTGCCAGGTGTTCCAGATGACGAGGTTTTCGTATCGGCCGAGGGTTTGGACCAGCCGGGAGATGAAGCGGAGTTGATCCGCCATGGCGCCGGGATGATCGTAACAGGG
Source organism: Lentisphaerae bacterium RIFOXYC12_FULL_60_16 (assembly GCA_001803315.1). Classification (GTDB taxonomy): domain Bacteria; phylum Verrucomicrobiota; class Kiritimatiellia; order UBA8416; family YA12-FULL-60-10; genus YA12-FULL-60-10. The sequence continues at coordinate 46,403 of MHBQ01000060.1, read as the reverse complement.
GCCCGGTTTTCCGTCTGCGGGAAGGGTCGTGGGGGCTTCATACATCACCGGCTGCCCGTTGCGGCCGATCATGCGGCAATCCGGATGCTTTTCGTAGAGCCAGTGAGGCGCCTGCTCACAGGTAAGACCGAGGTAGATGCCCAGATCGAGCGTGGCGGCATGGGCAATCAGCTCCTCGTAGCGTGAGAAGTCGCAGGCACCCTCGCGTGGTTCGTCAAGCATCCAGTTTTCCTGGAGTTTGATCAGGTTGAATCCCTGTTGTTTCAGGATTGTCATGTCCCTTTTCATCTCGGACATGGATGGCATGGGTTCCCGGCACAGGTGTGTACCGAGCGGAAATACCTGCCTGAACGATGGCGGGTTCATAAAGATGCCTTTCGGTTATGCTTTATATTCAGGTGAACCGCTTCGACCATGGCACGAAAATTCCCGGGTGGAATCAATGGATTGATTTCGCTGGATGATGCCACGAACATCCCGCCGGTTTCAAGGGCGTTGGTGTCGCGGATATGCCGGCGGATTTCGGCCCGGACCTGTTCCGGAGTGCCGCGTTCCATGAGGTCGACCCCATCCACCCCGCCTGCCCAGACCATCGCCGGCCAGGTGTTTTTCAGTTCGACGATGTCCATGCCGCAGTTGGGCTCGAGGCAGTAGAAGCCGTCCACACCGCAGGCCGTCAGATCCGGGATGACCTTTTTCCAGTTGCCGTCGCTGTGATACAGCACCTGGACGCCGTGTTCGTGCCAGGCATCGGTCAGCCGTTTAACGTACGGGTAATGATATTCATGGAGAAAATCCGGGGAAAAAATCGGTCCCTGCTTGGTGGCGAAGTCCTCGGGGATCAGGATGACCGGGGATAGATTTGGATCGGCCACCGCATGTACCCGGTGCGTTTCACGCGCAACCGAAGTCTCCAGGTAAACCTTGAACACCTCCGGGTAATCGAGCTGGAAGAAGGTGAATATTTCGAGGCCCATCGCATCGAATGGATGGCAGAACCCGGTGAAGGAATAGTTCAGGATCACGGTATCGCCGATTTTCTGCTGCAAGCAGCCCATCTGGTCCCGGTAATCGGCCCTGGCCCGGGCGGGGTCGAACGGTGTATTCCGGATTTCAGCGGTGCGGGCGAGCAGCCAGTCGCGCGCGCCCCCGGCGTCATGAAACGGTCGGCTTACACGCCAGCTCGTCCAGTTGTCGTTCTGCACGACAAAGCCATCCGGTGTGGTTGTGCGGGTGGTGCCGTACGGCGCCCGGGGCGGCATGGCCAGGTCGCAAGTCTGGCGGATGACCGCGCAGATGTCACCCACCGTGTAATCGAACCCGGAGAAATGTTTATCGGTCCAATCGGCGATGACACGGGGGTTGTAGCTGAGCTGCTCGAGCAGGGCGCACCGGTCAACCGGTTGGTGGTTGAGGGTGGCGAGCACGCGTTCATGTCGTGTCATGTCCTGGTTCATCCCTTTTTCCAACGCAACTGTACGACCGTGCAGAAGCCGCCGTCGGAATTGACGAACTCGTATTCGCCGAAACAGGCCGGCACCAAAACCGATTGCCATTTGCGGATGGAGTTCGCTCGCCGCGGGTCTCGCTTGGAGCGGATCGTGACCTCCTTGCCGACGGTGAGTGTCACGATGTGCATGAATCGGCCTTCGGTATCG